>JAQYWN010000670.1 GCA_029379265.1 Rhizonema sp. NSF051 | reverse complement strand
TGATTAAATTCTTCAAAAAGACCTATTTAAAAAGCTCTAGCAACAGAAATTACCCTTGCACAATTTTTGAGAAGAGTTAGTATTGATACTTATTACTTCTCCGCAGTTATGTGCTGGTATACATCGATCATTTTTTAGTTGATAGACCTCTATGACTGAGACTTCTGCTTCTTGGCAAAATCGAACTACGTTCACGACGAGGTTGTCAGCAACCCTGGTCTGAAGACGCGGAGCTTCTAGCAGCAGTCTAGAAGTTTGCACATCTAAGAGCCATACTATGCTGACCTGCTAACTTGAGTTGATCTCAAGTATCCGTTACGAGTAAGTGTTTAAGTTTTTACCAAGGGATGCGTTGCTAGCTACCTAATTAGTTAGTGTTGCCATCGAAAGATCAACAAAACAAGGGGGCAAAATTTTTATCACGTCTACGTGCGTAAGTTCGTTTTCCTCCGTGGACTCTCAGCCACAGGGTTTCCAACGTATCAAGGATTTTTAGATGAAAATATCTTTACCCAACTCTCTCACGCCACTTACTACAACGCGGGATACCTCCAGAAGTTCTGATCAAATGTTGCTGCCGCTCAGAGTTCTCTCAACGCTCTTATCGAAAGGAAGAAAAAACTCATTCAGTGCTGGCTCCGCAAAGCAATCCCTTCTCTCTACTCCTGATTCAATGGGCAAATTTTTTACTTACTTAGTAACAACAGGAATCTCTAGCTTGGTCTTGTTATCCGGTATTGTTTTAGCTCAGGAGCAAGATAACAATTGTTCTTCAGCTAACACAACTGCCACGAATTTAGAAGTCTGTTCGGCTTCTTACCTGGGTGGGCAAGACGACGATAATGGAACGTCTGTAGAGATTGCTCCCGACCGATCAGTCGTATTAGGAGGAAGAATTGTTGATAACAATTTTGGAGTAACTCCAATCGACTTACAAGCAGGAAGCAGCAACAGTTCAGGAGGTAATGGAGTCATTATCAGGATGAGTCCAGAAGGCAAAAAGATTTTGTCTGTGACTAGACTGGGCGATACAGTTGACGATTTAGACATCAACCGCACAACTGGTGAGATTGCTGTGGTTGGTGATTTCGGCTTTGCCATCATTAGTTCTGATGGCGCACAGGTGCTTTGGAGTCAGAATCTTGGTTCTGGTGGGGGTGCGACATTTAGTACCGGTCGCAGAGTCGCTGTTGGTCAAGATGGTGCGATCGCAGCTTTATTCAACAAGCAAGTCACTGTCTTTGATGGAGCTAGAAACCAGATAGGTCAGTTTACTCCCGTAGGGAAGTATATTGAGGATGTGGCGGTTGATAGTGACACTCAGACAGTCATTGTCACTGGCTACACTCAAAAGAATGGGGGAAAATGTAGTCAGTTGCAAGTTGCTTTTGTCCGGGGGTACAGTTACACTGGTCAGATCAAGTGGCAAGATTATGATTGGACCACAGCCCAAGCTTATGCAACGAATTCTTCCTGTGCTGATACAAGGGGAGTCAGAGTTGCGATCGGCAAAGATAACTTGTTGTACTTTGCAGGAGAAAGTGCTGGAGGTAACACTATTTATAATTATGATTCCAGCGATTTATCTCAAAATGCTCCAAATGTAACTTTTGATAAATACAACACCCCTTACAACACTAAATCCAATCAAATCACGTACTATGCTAGGTTTAATCCTGCAACGGGTGAAATTTTGAAGGGGCAGTTTGCTTTGGCTAGACTGAGCAAAGATCAAGGGAATACAATTCGCCCGCAAGCGATTACTGCTGATGAAGATGGAAATGTTTACATTGGTGGTATAAGTGGCTACAATATTGCCAATCGCAATGCATTGAGCATTTCCGGTCAAGCGCTTGGACCATATTCTGGAGGTGACTGTTTCTTGCTGATTGTTTCTCCAGATTTTAACACCCGCAAAACCTGGACAAGCTGGACTGCCCAAGGTTCAACCACAAGTAGTGGCACTATCAATGGTGTTACAGCAACAGCAGGAACAGCATCTGTTGTGATGACGACTCTTGGACAACTTGTTACAAAGAATCCAATTCAAAGTGAACTAGCCGGTGACAACGATGCTTTTTACTCAGTCTTTCCAACACCTTAGTTGTAAAGTATCTACATTCACTGCAAGCAGTATGGTCAGATTTCCGGTATCACTTGCACTCGCCTCTTCATGATAGGGTATGAGACCACGTTGGCTTCATCAGTCATCAATACAACATAGGCTCGTAGTTGCCATCAAGCGTAGACAGCGCAACGACAAACCTTATGATCAGTGTTTAACTAAACTTGATATGGCACAAAATCTCTAGCCAACGAGTATTAGCTTTTAGCTAGCTGTTGAGTGCTTCTTAGTTTCAATACACGAAAGACGACTTGTGGATGATAAAGTGCTAGAGGAGATTTGAGGAATTGCATAATCTCCAAATACAAGGTATGCAAATCAGAATCAAAACTGGCACTGGCGATCACCTGTTGGTTATACCAGGCGAAAATTTTCCCAATCAAATTGGGGGATTTGCTGGTTATACCAGATGTAGTGGGAAAGCGTGAATCCAATGCCGTAGCTAGCGTCCAGTGAATGGAATTACTCTTTGCCAAGCTTTTTTGGAAACGCGACACATTTAATTTGCCATGACTCAGCCAATCTTTCAGAACCATTGCAGAAAGAGCACTCACTGTCATGCCTTGACCATACACTGGACATAAGGCACAAACTGCATCGCCTAAAGCCACAAAACCTTGAGGCATCAGGGTTTTTTCATAATGCCGCAGCCGATTTACCGTTGCACGATGGGCAATAATTGGTGAAACAGGTTCCGCATCTTTGATTGTTTCATAAAACTTGGGGTTAGATAAACTGCGGGCAAATTCCAAAAAACCCTCATTATCCAATGGGGGAAAATCATGCCCGTAACCCCCAAGAGTCGCAATCCATTCCCCACCTTCAATTTTTGCTAAATATCCCAACCGTTTATTGTCAGGAGGTTCTTGAGAAATCAGCATCACCTTCCAGTCATCAGTAAAACCCTCTGGCTGTTTGTAACGTCTTGTAGCATATCCTAAAAAGGGGTTGACAACGGTCTCTTTTGGTGAATTAAAACCTAAACTTTCCAACCACTGCGGTGTATGAGAACGACGACCGGCCGCATCAACTACTAGGTTTGCCGGAACGTCAACATGATCGCCTGCGATCGCTTGCATACGTACCCCTGTTACCTGTGTCCCATTTGTCAGCAACCCAACAGCGCGATGTTTTTCGACAAAGTTTACTTGGAGGAATTCTGTCAGTCTTTGTCGAATTGCCCATTCTACCAATGGGCGAGAGCAGGTAAAAGAGACAATATCCGAAGGTGCGACATCACTCAAACTCCATTTTCCCTGTACAAAACTATGAAACTCTCGCACCCAGTCAATAGAAATCGCCCCAGCCGCACTCATCTCTGAACCGATATCTGGGAAAAGCTCCTCTAAAATTCTATATCCTCGTGTCAATAAGACATGAGGCTGGGGCGATTGTGGCACACCTTTACGCACTTCGGGTTGTAAAGGCAGTTGATCAGTTTCTACAATCGTTACCGATTCAAAGCGATCGGCAAGTACACGCGCCGCCAGCATTCCCGCAATGCTACCTCCAATCACAACAGCATTCTTTAACCTCATGCTCACGGTTGCACCTCCACTGGCTAGTTTCTTCAAACTTAGCAAATATCACTCAGATACAATGACTATCTTACTCAACCCTATACGATAGAAGAAATATTGGGGGCGATCACACGGGTAGTCGGTTTTCTAGCTGCTACCACGTCTTCTGAACGAGAAGTCTTCCGCGTCAACCTGCAACAAACAAGACAAAGCCTATCCCCAAATACACGGATATGAGACACTTTGTTTGGCAGCAATAGTTTCAAGCCACAGGCTTTTAAAGAAGCCTGGAATACAGTTGGAATATTGATCTAGACAGTGCAGCTAGCTGCTGCATATACTTATTTATAATTCTATTATAGATATAATTACGGCTATCAATTTCTGGCGGTCTTCTCTTATATACTCCAAATTTAAAGACCACTTAAGAACATCTATAACCTCTTTCGATTGAGTTATAGACAATTTCGTGTTTGTCACTACTCTTCTAAGTGCTAACAAAGCAGCATATTGACCAAAAGGCACTTCTAGAACGCCTATCGCTCTCGAGAGTAATAGATTTATATATTCGACTGATGGCTTCCATTCAAGATACTTGTATGCAGACAAGCGTTCTCCACCTTTCTGACTGCTTAGTCTTTCATGTATAGGGAAGTTGGAAATTCCAGGCATCAAAGTCCACATTGTGGAGGAAATTTCGCTCATCAATCTTGTTCTATTACGTCCCGAAGGAAATCTTTCCCTAACTTCGTCATAATAATCAGCCAGTTGATCTATTCGTTTAAGGGCTTCCCCTGATTCTATATTACTTGCAGTATTAGCTAAAGTTATAACCTCTCTATAATATCTTTCAATCTGTTGATGTGTCTCCTGAGAAGATAAATTGGCAGAACCAACTTTCCAAATCTTTTCCTCATAGTTTTCTGCAGCTTTTTGTACACCATATCTTAACTTAATTCTAAGTATATTGGTCTCAACTTCTTCAATACCTTGCTCACGCAACCAGTTTAAAGATCCCTGTAGTTGTGGAAATAGTGAAATAATCCAAGGCAGCAAAACAGGAAGCCAAAGAATACAAAGAAGAATTAAGGTGACTGATGTGACCTTTATTTCAATTGAGAAACTCCAAATTTTATTGTTAATCTTGTCTGATTTTAATG
>JAQYWN010000669.1 GCA_029379265.1 Rhizonema sp. NSF051 | reverse complement strand
TTCTCTAGCTTTATTCCCCCACTCCAGGTGCCAAGCCTTTTGACAAGAAAAGTAACTCGCGGATTTGTTCACGTACATACATCAGAGTCTTACCAAGATGATTTTGACCTGTTTTATCTGCACCACAACCCCAGAAGCAATCGTTTGGTGAGTCTTCCACAAGAATTTCATTGCCTGTGCCGAGAAGAACTTCTCTAATATCAGTATGAGTCAAAAACTTTTCCAGCACAGCTTCTCGCATTACCTGAACTTTGACTACTTCCCAGTCTAAACGAACTTGACGAGTGCGATCGCGTCCCAATGCCGCAGCTAATTCTGGTGTTTCGGCAGCATGAATGACAGGTATAATGACTGCATCTTTTGTACCTTCAAACTTTTGTGCTTGATAATAATGCTCAACTGTTAACCAGTGAATACCCTTAATTTTGATTTCGTGGAGAGAAAAGTTGGAAAAACAGCCATAAGGTTGCCAAACTTTGTAAAAGTAGATAGTCATTGGGAAAATACTCTTTTATCATCAACTTCTATAATCACCGTAGATTCTAGCAAGAAGTCAAAAATGGTAAGAAAATCAACCTAACTCCAGTATCCTTTGAAACTTCATTACTTTGAACGGAGTTCTATCATAAGAAAAAGTTAGAAGTCAGAACAAACCTAGTACACGGGGCGCGGAAACAAAGCTACAATTAGCAATTCCTCAACAGCAGGTAACTTAAGCTTTTTTAATTTTGAATTTTGCATCCCTTTGAAGTTCTTCCCGTTGGGCAAAGCCCTTCAATAAGGGTAGAGTAGCTGTACTAGCTTAAAGTCAGGAGTTTTAAAAAGGCATAGAAAACATTTTTGAGGTTGAGAATGGAAACAAAGAACGAGACAAGCAACCAAAATGCACCACTGATTACTGCTGGGATTTTCCTTGGTGTCGGTCTTGGAGGATTTTTTGATGGTATTGTACTGCACCAAATACTCCAATGGCATCACATGTTAAGCAGCATTCGACCTTTGACCACTCGTTATAATATTGATTTAAACACGGTTTGGGACGGATTGTTTCATGCCTTCGACTGGGTTGTGACTGTTACAGGCGTGATATTGCTGTGGCGTGCCGGAAGACACGATCGCGTTTCTTGGTCATCAAACATCTACTTCGGCTCAATACTAATCGGTTTTGGGTTATTCAACTTGGTAGAAGGAGTTATCGATCACCACATTCTCGGTATCCATCATGTCAAACCAGGACCAAATCAGCTTTATTGGGATCTGGGATTTCTGGCTTGGGGTGCGCTTTTTGTTATAGTTGGCTGGAGCATGGTACAAAGTAAAAAGTAGGGGCAGGTTTTACCGAGCAATATTAAATAGCTAGATTATCGGCTAAAACCTGCCCGTACATAGAAGTAGGGGCAGGTTTTACCGAGCAATATTAAATAGCTAGATTATCGGCTAAAACCTGCCCGTACATAGAAGTAGGGGCAGGTTTTACCGAGCAATATTAAATAGCTAGATTATCGGCTAAAACCTGCCCGTACAGGAGTTATCATTCCCCATCCCCCCTTTTCCCCTTTATGTCTACAGATTCTTTTGAAAAAACAAACTGGGGCTGGCAGTTTTCTCAGTTTCAACAACAAGTGGGAGAATGGCTGGAATACCAATTTTCCCGCTTTAATTTAAATTTGCCAAGTTTGCCAAAATGGTCAATAAGTCCTTGGGTAGAGAAATCGCTGAAGTTACTTTTTTGGGTTCTCCTCGGCTTATTCTTAGCTTGGGTTGTTTGGCTACTATGGCGAAAATTCAGTCCTTATTTAAATTTAATGCTGAGGAATCGTCGTGCGACTCCTAGTGCAAAAATTCCTGAAAGCGAGTTGTCGGTAGGACAATGGATCGTGCGATCGCAAGAATTTTATCGTCAGGGTAACTACCCTGAGGCTTGTCGCTGTCTTTACTTAGCAATGCTACAGTACTTGCACGAAAAATCTATTCTTCCTCACAAACTCAGCCGCACTGATAGAGAATACCTGCAATTATTGCAATTGTCTGTGACTTCGATGCAACCTTATCAGACTTTGATCTCAACTCACGAGCAAATATGTTTCACTGATACCGAAATAAATCGTGAAAATTACGAACAGTGTCAGCAGGCATATCGGGAGATAGCCGATGGTTAATACACATCAACAGAAATGATGTAGGGGCGAATGGCTGTTCGCCCTCTTGAACCGCCCTGACGCTCGTTCCGACGCTCGTTCCTCGCTACCGCTTCGAAGATCGCTAACGCTGCGCTAACGGGTTCATCAGTCGCCTACGGCGGGAAACCCGCCTGCAGCGCTGATTCACCAAAACACCAAGGACGCCAAGAAAATAAGTAATTTTACGTTTTAAATAGGACTGCTATTGCTAAGTTGCTAGTTGTCCTCTTACCATGAGCTATTAGCTATTAGCTATTGACAATGAAACGATCAAATCGGCTTGCTTGGCTTGGGGCGATCGCTTTAGGAGTTATGATTATACTTACCTTGTTTGCGGGACCGACAGGCAGCAAAATTAATAGTGGTTCCACCTATAGCCGTACTCCGGATGGCTATGGTGCTTGGTATAGTTTTATGCAACAGCAAAGAACTTCTATTCAGCGCTGGCAAAAGCCTTTTAACAATTTAAACTTAGAAAAACGCCCGATTGTTCTGATACAAGTTACAAGTTGCCTGAGAAAACCCACTCTAGACAGTGAAGAGCAAGCATGGGTAAAAGCTGGCAATATGTTAGTTCTTTTGGGTGTACAAGAGCAAGTCAGTGCAGCTAACTTTAGTACCCAGGAAAAATCTTTGGCAGGAGATGTAAAAATTGATACTAAAAGGCGGTTTGTCGGGAAGGGAGAGGTTTCTTTAGGCGATCGCTTTGGTGCTGTGGTTTGGGAACAACAGTACGGTAAAGGGAAAGTGATTTTTTCGACAACTCCTTATTTAGCTGCCAATGCCTATCAAGATAATTTAAGTAATTTCCAGTATTTATCAAGTTTAGTTAGAAAAAAAGATGACTTAATACTGGTAGATGAGTACATTCATGGCTACAAAGATCCCAGTGTAAGAAAGAGCGAAGGTAAAGGTGATTTATTCGATTATCTTACTCAAACTCCTTTGTTTCCTGCATTGCTGCAAGCAGGCGTGTTACTATTAGTGCTAATTTGGGGAGAAAATTGCCGCTTTGGTAAACCAGTAGCTTTAGATACTACCCCAGTCATTGAGAACAGCGAAGCTTACATCCAAGCATTAGCAGGAGTGCTTCAAAAAGCGGAATCCAGCGACTTTGTTATAGAAGTGGTAGGCAAAGAAGAAAAACGACAACTCCAAAAAGCCTTGGGGTTCGGGCAAGAACTACTTGATGATCAAACTTTAATCGATGCTTGGGAACAGCAAATAGGCGATCGCCCCTCAGAACTAAAAGCAGCGTTAAAGCTACAATCACAAAAACGCCGCTTAAATGAAAAAGACTTGATAAACTGGTTGCGTAAATGGCAAAATATCCGTCGTCATTAAGGAGATGTCCTTGTTTTCCCCACTCCCTATGTAGCTTATGAGTAACAATAATCCTATATTAACTCGCCTTATTGAAGCGCTGTCCGTTGTTGTTGTTGGGCAATCTACCCTTATACAGCAGGTTTTAGTGGCTTTGCTAGCGGGTGGACACATTATTTTAGAAGGAGTACCGGGAACTGGGAAAACACTATTAGCGAAAGTTCTGGCGCAGTCACTTAATGCATCATTTCGCCGGATTCAACTCACGCCCGATGTTTTGCCTGCAGATATTACTGGGACAAATATTTTTGACTTGAATAACCGTAATTTTACATTGAAAAAAGGACCGATATTTACTGAAATCCTGCTAGCAGACGAAATTAACCGAACACCACCCAAAACGCAATCAGCTTTGCTGGAAGCAATGGAAGAAACACAGGTGACGCTGGATGGTGAAAGTTTACCTTTACCAGAGTTATTTTGGGTGATTGCAACGCAAAACCCCTTAGAATTTGAGGGGACTTATCCGTTACCAGAGGCGCAACTAGACAGATTTTTATTCAAACTTGTTGTAGATTATCCCGATCAAGCTGCTGAAAAGCAAATGTTACTCAATCGTCAAGCGGGTTTTGCCGCGAGACGCTTGGATATTGATCGCTTGCCGCCAGTCGTCACGGTAGCAGAAATTTTAGCCGCAAGGCAAGCAGTCAAAGAAGTCAAAGTTTCCTCCGCCCTCATTGACTATCTGATCGGATTAGTCAGAGTATCGCGGCAATATCCCGACTTAGCTTTAGGTGCATCTCCTCGCGCTACTGGGTTGTGGTTGCAGACATCTCAAGCGACAGCCTATTTAGCTGGACGGAATTTTGTCACCCCTGATGATATCAAAGCAGTGGCATCACCTCTACTTCGTCATCGCTTGATTTTAAAACCAGAAGCGATGCTTGATGGTTTGGAAATTGAGAACGTCATTGCGTCAATACTGAATAAAGTACCAGTACCAAGGTAATGAGGTCGTGGGGTTTGACATAATATTGCATGTGTTCAGATGCGATCTCGATGACTCCAAGTGTAAAATTACCTGTCTTCTTTTTGACTTACAAGAGCGTCCACAGCGAGGGAGCGGTTCATTAAATTGCTCATTTAAGAATATTGCTGACGGTTGAGCAGACGAAACCCTATTAAACCTGAGGATTGCTATAAAATTTGACTAGAATTCTTCTAGTTAACTTTTAGTTACATAGCTATCAATTTTACTACCCAACCATTTAGAAAGAATTCTTTACTTTTCCTTGACTTATATATTGTTT
>JAQYWN010000668.1 GCA_029379265.1 Rhizonema sp. NSF051 | reverse complement strand
TAACTCATTCTACTCATTACTCATAACTCATTCTACTCATTACTCATAACTCATTCTACTCATTACTCATAACTCATTACTCATTATTCATATGCGGAACCCGGGACTTGAACCCGGAAGCCTTGCAGCACTAGAACCTGAATCTAGCGCGTCTACCAATTCCGCCAGTTCCGCTGGTTTTTCTTCTTATTCACAGTTTTTGATTATTGCGTAACTCTTCACGAATGTCAAGCGCTTTACGAATTGTCTTTACTATCCCATAGGAAGAAATTTGACAGATTTTAGATATAGTGAATGTAGACAAACGAAATGTTTAATGTAGAATCGAAACCAACTTCAAATTTTTAGCATACATGTTTTTTGGAGGATAAGCGTATTAGTCCTTCTAGCAGCTTAGTAGATGCCAAATCTTCTGTAGCAGACTCCTCAGTCCTGCAAATACGGGGTGGGCATAGCTTGCAAGGTCATGTGAGAATTAGCGGGGCAAAAAATTCAGCACTGGTAATTATGGCTGGAGCCTTGCTATGTTCGGGTGATTGTCGCATCCACAACGTACCGTCATTGGCGGATGTCGAGAAGATGGGTCGCGTTTTATCGGCTTTAGGCGTGAACTTACAACAAAGTGGTAGCGTTTTAGACGTAAATGCTAGCCAAATTACAACATCAAAGGCTCCTTACGAATTGGTAACCCAGTTAAGGGCGAGTTTCTTTGCGATCGGTCCAATTCTGGCAAGACTGGGAGTAGCGCAGATGCCCTTACCAGGCGGTTGTGCGATTGGGGCGAGACCGGTTGATCTCCATGTGCGGGGATTGCAAGCAATGGGTGCTGAGGTGCAGGTTGAGCATGGTATATGTAATGCCTATGTGCCCGGTCATAGCCGCAGGTTGCAAGGAGCTAAAATTTATTTAGACATTGCTAGCGTTGGAGCAACGGAAACGCTGATGATGGCGGCTACCTTAGCAGAGGGTGAAACCATTATCGAAAATGCTGCCCGCGAACCAGAGGTTGTCGATTTGGCGAATTTCTGTATTGCGATGGGAGCGAAGATTCAAGGTGCCGGAACCAGTACGATTACAATCGAGGGTGTTCCCGAGTTGCATTCCACTGAATACACGATTATTCCCGATCGCATTGAAGCGGGGACGTTTTTAGTGGCAGGAGCAATTACCCGTTCTGAACTCACCCTCATTGAAGTCGTACCAGATCATTTACTGCCAGTAATTGCCAAGCTGCGAGATATTGGAGTGACTGTGCTTGAAGAAGCTCCCCACAGTTTGCGTGTTTTGCCAGCAGACAGTCTGAAGGCAACGGATATTGAAACCTTACCTTATCCAGGCTTTCCGACGGATATGCAAGCGCCATTTATGGCTTTGCTGACTTTATCTGAAGGCGACAGCCTGATTAATGAATCTGTGTTTGAGAATCGCCTGCGTCATGCTTCGGAGTTGAACCGTCTGGGGGCTGACATTCGTGTTAAAGGTAATGCTGCTTTTGTTCGAGGAGTCCCAATGTTGTCGGGGGCACCTGTACTAGCTACAGACTTACGGGCAGCAGCAGCTTTAGTTTTGGCCGGGTTGGCAGCAGAAGGAAAAACCATAATTCAAGGACTGCATCATCTTGATCGCGGCTACGATCAACTTGATGTGAAGTTGCAGCAGTTAGGGGCTAACATAGAGCGCTTGCCTTCTAGCTGAAATTTGCCCTAGAGGGGAAGACGGTTCACTTAGAGCTGCTCGTTTTGTATTGTTGACTGTGTAAAGACGCTTCAATCATGACGTCTTTACATGGGTTAGTGGTATATAAATTATCTTAACTAAACCGTTTTGGCTGATCAGGGGAGATAGTAGATTCAAATTCTTCTGTTCTCCTCTGCTCCCCCCCTCACAGGTGTAGATTTTTTACTTTTGGGTGTTGGCAAGACTTGGAGGACAAGGAAAGAAAGTAGACAAGGCAGCTTTTTTACCCGATCAGACAAAAATAACAGTATATATACATACGTTTTAGATTCTTCCTGGTCTACTTTCCTCCCAGGTCTACCCAGTCTTACCTACATGTAAAAACCTACCCTTATGAGCTGCTCCCCCTCCCCCTCTTCCTTACAAAGTAGGTATTTTGTCTTTAGTCCTTTTTTGACGGTAAGAGCCGATGCTTAAATCCTGACTCAACCAATCCACGTTAGACACTTGAGAATTTTCCAACTATTTTCCACATTCAAAAAAACCTACCCTTGAAAGTCTCCCTCTTCCCCTCCCCTAATCTCACCTAAAGAGATCGGGATGTCTGGAAGCCCCGAAGGATGAGTGTCAAGGATATTATTGGAATTGACACTCATCCGGTATTCAGATCGGGGATGAAAGACGTGAAACTCGCGTCCTGTTTTAACAGGCGTCAAAAATTGCGTTTTTCTACTATAATCAGAATATAAAACAGGTCAAAAGTTACGACCCTACCTGCGGACTGCGGGAAAGTTATGCCTAGGAAGATATCGATCCTTAATGGGTGGAGTCCAGGAACCAAGCCTACGGGGTAGGAACGCTACCCGACAGTCGGATATCTAGGAGATATGGCTAAAACTCCTAAAGAATCTCCGTCTCTTTAGAGCGGAGAGCGTCAACTAATATAGAGGTAAGAGCGTTAAAAGCTATAATAATATTCAAGTCTACTCATCCCAACTGGCTTCCCCATGTCCTTTTTGCCAACTCAGCTTATTGGTCTTAAAGCAAATTCTTTTCGTCATCCGCTAGATCTTGAGGCGACTCAAGCGCTCAAGCAGATACCGGGTGTAGATGCGATTGTGCGAAATCTTTTGGGACCGGTGGCAGAGCAGGTTTTCTATGTGGACAACATTGCGTCCAGTGTTCTTGTAGGTGAAAATCAATTACCTCATTTGCACGAACTGCTGTTGGAAGCTTGTAAAAATCTGGACATAGATCCACCTCAGTTGTATGTCCGCCAGCATCCGGCTCCCAACGCTTATACTTTTGCCATGCGCGGTAAGCAGCCTTTTGTTGTGGTGCATACCTCCCTAATCGATCTGCTAACACCAGAGGAAACTCAGGCGGTGATTGCTCATGAATTGGGACACCTGAAGTGCGACCATAGCGTGTATCTAACTCCAGTGAATTTGTTGATACTAGCTGCAGCTAGTGTTCCGAATGTGGGAGCGTTTGTTGCTCAAGCAATACAAGCACAGCTTTTAGAGTGGGTACGCTGTGCTGAGTTTACGTGCGATCGCGCCGCATTGTTGGCAACTCAAAACCCTAGAGTTGTGATGTCAGTGTTAATGAAACTTGCTGGGGGTTCACCAACCTTAGCAACAAAACTTAACCTAGATGCTTTTATTGCACAAGCTCGCGCTTACGACGATATTAGTAAGACAGAATTGGGTGAAATGCTCAAAGCCGCGCAGACAGCCCAATTGAGTCATCCAGTACCAGTTTTGCGAGCACGAGAAATTGACAGGTGGGCCAGCAGCAAAGAATATCAAAATTTGTTGCAATCTCACAAAATAGAGTATAATGGTGAAGTCGCACCCAAGGGCGGGTGGCGAAATTGGTAGACGCACCACACTCAAAATGTGGCGGCCTTGCGGTCATAGGAGTTCGATTCTCCTCCCGCCCATTATTTGTTAGTTTCTATATGAAGAAGTGAAGTAGGTGTTAGCTATAGTTAAGTGCCTTCCTAAAAACTTATTTAATGAAGGATAATAGTTATGCAATTGAAAAGATGGGAGTCACCCCGCCGAGAAGGTAGGAATGATAAAGGTAAAGGTGGTTCTGCAAGAAAGAGACAATTAAAGAAACAACAGCAGATGCTACGGAAAAAACTTAAGAAGGGTAATAGCCCAGAAAGCAACAAAAATCAAATACAGGGGGAAGAAAATTTAATCTTCCCCCTATTTTTTTATTTTTTACTAACGCCTTTTACCTCGCTAGAGAGCAAGAGTACTTCAAGAAATAAATGATCCAAAAGCTGGGATACTGAGGCGAAGAATTAGCTGGCTATATATTTCATGTCAACAGAATCTCTAATCAAACTGACTAATAACCTGAAAAGCTTATATATGAAGATAGCACAAAAACTCAAGGGAAGCGATCGCTCTCCAATTTATGGCAGGAGTGGTATAAAAGCTTGGGTTTCGCAGGACAAACAATTGCAGAACGAGAATTGGGGTGGAATCGACGCACGATGAGAGAAAGAAATACAAGAATTAGACGATAAAACAGATACCCGAAACAGAAGAAAGACAAAGTTTACCATACAAAGGTCAAACTTACAGAACTTGCAATGGCACAAGTTGAACAACAGATTCAACGCTTACCAAACTTGAAAAAATGGTTTTTTGAAATCGTATGCTTTTTGCTTGATATTTGATTTATCTTTTTATGGGAATACTCCAAATGTCCTATTAACGTCTTTGCCTTGTTGTATCCGGTAATATCATCTCCGTCAAATCACCTACTTTGTGAGTCGTAACCTCTCTAATCAACATTTTCAAGAGGTGAGAGTATAGAGGACTAAATTTTTATGATCATTTGCAATACTGATGCATTGTTTTTTGCTGGCTGATTTATCAGAGTTTTCACTATCGTACGGATAGTTCTCAGCTTTTGCTGTTTATCAGCTGTTTTACACTTAACTTATATGAGTTGAATGATTAGTCTTTCTTAAGAGAAATAACAACATAAATAAGTAATTCTAGAATTGAGACTTGCAAAAACCAGGAATTATATGTAACAATAAAAACGTGCAGGTAAAGTTAGTATAAAGTTTGCTAGAATTTTACTAACAGTGAGTTGATATATAGTAAAGT
>JAQYWN010000667.1 GCA_029379265.1 Rhizonema sp. NSF051 | reverse complement strand
GTATATATGCATACTCTTAAAAAATCTTATTTTTCATCCATCTGATAATCTTTTTCAGGAGGAGCGTTTCGGGTTGTTCTTATATCCTTAGGACAAAAATCAGAGCAATTGATTGCGTCTTCAGTGAGAGCAGAAGTAGGACGTACTGTACACTTGAGATAATAGCTTTCTGTAAAAAATTGACACCCCGAACATGGAATTCGATGCATACGGTTCACGTAAGTCATGCCATTGCGTACAGATGTCCAGATATTCCACAAAAGAAGTCCGACAACCACCCACGCTGTTACGAAACAAATAGGTGTTAAAGCTGGTTGTAAAGCTTGAATTAGAATATGCAGTATTTGGAACATAAATTAGTACATTGCCTCTTTAATTTCTATTTCGTGCAGTAGAAGCATTGTTTCAGATCCTACTCTGCCCATAGATGGTTCTGGTCCCATCTCCATCTCAACGGTATAAGTTCATGTATTTGAGTTTAGGTAGTAACTGACAATCACCCCTGTACCTCCAACAAAGCACACCAGCTGATTTCTACTAAACTTAGGATGCGTCATCACGTTTTTCCTCACGGTTTCGGTTTAAATTAAAATTGCAATGCTCCATAGCGCATGAAAATTTAGTGATTGAATGTACAATCAACAGTAAGTAAAGATGTGTATAGCGATTCTGCAAACTACAAGTACAGGGATTAGGAACTGACATCTAAGCCCCCGCAGTAAGCAATTCAACATTCCTAATTTAGAATTGGACAACCCCTGTTGCAGATTTGTTTGATGCAAAAACTTGACTAAAGCGATCACTCTTTCTCAGTAAACATTACCGCTCTCTCTCAAAGTGCCTTGCTCCCGCTTTAGACAGCTACAACTTTTATTTAGTCGCTGCTCTTGGGTAATTGTGGCGGCGGCTTTATATGAATAATTCTCGCTTAGTATGAAAATCCCTCAAAGATCCCCCTCAACCCTATCCGGTTCAGTTAACAATAATTGTAGGGAAAACTTATTGGTAAACAACTACCAGATGCACCACCAATCAATGAGATTCCAGAAGTTGCTGAAGCTGAGTGAATTAGAGACTTTTGTCGGGTCAAAAAAAAGGCTCCGAAAGGTTATGGACAGCAGTAAATCACTTCCATGAAGGCATTTTGACTTGGGTTCTAGGAGACCATAGTGCAGAAACATTTGAAGTACAGAAAAATACCCGTGTTAACCTGATTGATCCTGCATTTATGCAACGCCTTATTCAAAAAATCTCCATATTCATTTGATATTTTCATAGTAGTCACTCCCGACACGACAATTCCCTGTCAATAGGTTTAAACTGTATAAAATCTAAAGGACGATTCTCGTGCTAGAAATTTGTATACAGGAAGACATTCACCAACCCCTAGCTATAAGCTAGGGGTTTGCCAGAAATAAATTTGGCGCATCTGGGTGAATAGATCATTGAGACTGATTGCGGTGAACACCTCCTAATGCTTCTCCAGTTGGGATTTTTGTAAGGCTTTTTATTGAGCCGTGGGGTTTGCTGAATTTCACATCATCGTGGGTAATTCTAAAGGAATCGTACCCAACAACCCCTTGCGAAAGTCTGTTAAAAGTTGCCGTGCTGTCCGCTCTACATCGCCTTTGTAGCGATGTTCTGCTAAAGCGTGCAAATATGCTTCTCCAGTCATGAGCGCAGGATCTAGTTCGTAACGTGACTGTAATGGTTTCTTTGGTAGCAAGTTAGTCGCTGTCGTTTGTAGATGAGTTAGTAAGTCAACTAGTGCAGATGCTACGAGTTGATTGTCGTAAGATGCTTCACCAATATCGTCGCAAATGGCTAACTTTAATGCGGCTTCTTGATTTTCTAACCTTGCAGGGATAACGCCAGGAGCATCTAGTAATTGTAACTGCTCGGAAATACGCACCCAACGTAATTGTCGAGTCACTCCGGGACGCGCCGCACTTTCCACCACCCGCTTTCCAATCAAACGATTAATCAAGGCTGATTTACCAACATTGGGAAAGCCAATGACTACAGCACGGACTGGACGGGGTAACATTCCGCGATCGCGTCTTCTTTTATTGATTTCCACCCCAGCAGCTTGTGCCGCTTTGGATACTGCAACAACTCCTTGACCTTGCTGAGCGTTCGTATAATATGGCACTTCTTTCTGAATCCTAAACCACTCCTCCCAAAGCGATCGCACAGAAGGTAAAATCATATCTACCCGATTCAGCACCAACACCCGCGTTTTGCTTCCTACCCATTCACTCATTTTGGGATGGCTTGTTGTTAGAGGAATGCGGGCGTCTCGTACCTCCAGCACTACATCTACTCGCTTTAGTTGTTCTTGCAGTTGCTTTTCCGCTCTAGCAATATGACCTGGATACCATTGAATTAGGTTTAACTTATAATTTTCAGTGATAGACATGTTTCAGTTATTAATTGTTAATGGGTTGCTAAAAAGTCTGTTTCATTGTTTTTAGCTTGATGCAAAATTAGCCGATTTCCATCTGGATCGTAAGCGTAGATTTCTCTCCCATGAGAAGCGGTGATTATTTCTCCAGGTGGTGAATATCCCAAAGTTGTAAGGTACGCTAAAGCATCTTCTAAATTCCCAACTTCTAAACACAAACTCATTGTACTCTTCGTAGAATTTTCAAACTCATGTAAGTGGGTTTCTTTTGGTTGAAAAATAGCCAACTGCAAACCAGGAAACTGAAATTCAGCATAAACATTCTGAATATATTTTGCTGGCTGTTCACCAAGTATTTCGCTATAAAAAGTAACAAGTTTGTTGATTTCAACACTTGCTATAGTGACAAGTGCATTAGTGCATTGAACCATATTTATTAAGTATAACCATTATCACCTATTTGTGAAATTGTAAGCATTCAGCAGTCGTAGTGGCTCCTCTGTCACTTATAAGAGGATTTTGTATACCTAAGTAGCACAAATCTATCTATAGCCTTTATTGCTTTTCTCACCAATACTAATTCTCTCAAACTTAGTGTACACGTTAAACCTTTCCCCGCGCAAAAATGCAATTATTGCGCCGACACTGTTGTAGCAGCTAATCCTGTTGTAACTTTGAATACACCTTGACTGGATGGGAGTTGATCGAGTAACCTGTAAACGATCTCAGGGGGAATCACTTAGTAAGCTTGCAGACGCAAAGTCTGAAGGCTTAGTTTACCAAGCCTCTATTCGGATGGTGACTACTAAGCGTGCAACGTGGCGAGACTAAACGGAACTACTAGGGTTCTTCAGTCGTCAAGTGATCAGAACGCGAGGTTACTATTCGCACACTACCTAGACAGTAGCTTTCGTCTTGCTTACGGAAGCTGTTTGCCATGAGTTGGAGAGAGTGCGGACTTGATTTTCTCTAAGTAGATTATATGTTTTATTCATGAAGAGGCAATATTTATATTAAAGATATCTTTAAGAGTAGAAAAAACACGCTCACGGCTAGGTTAGTATAATCGCGATGAATTCTCTAAATCGTTGGGTGGGTTTCCGCTCTTGGAAGTAAAGATGAACCAAAAGATTTCGCTCACAGCCAAAATTTTATTTGCTATAACCTGTCTTATATCCTTAGGTTTTGCCGAGTATTTAATGGCAAATGGGATGAATCAAAAAGCAATGGGGAAATCTGTTTTAAGTTTCGAGCAGTCTGACTCTCCTCGAGAAACAAGTTCCGAACTACAGACAGTTTTAGATAAGGCTGTCACAGATCGCAAAATACCAGGGGCAGTCATGTATGTCTCTAATTCCGAAGGCGAATGGTTGGGAGCATCTGGTGTTAGAGACAAGGAATCCAAAACGCCCATGAAAGCTACAGATGGCTTTTCCATTGCCAGCATGAGTAAGACGTTTGGGGCAGTGGTGGTGCTGAAATTGGTGGAAGACAAAAAAATAGATTTAGATAAGACAATCGCCACCTATCTACCAAAAGAAGTTAGCCCTCATATTGTTAACAGCAGCAAGATTACAGTTCGTCAACTCCTCAATCATACAAGTGGTGTCGCTGAATACCTTGCCACCGAGAATTTTAAACAAGCGACTGCGAAAAGAAGCCGTTCTCAACCTTGGACAGCATCTGAGGCTGTTAAGTATATGTACGACGCTAAACCTCAAGCGGCACCTGGAGAGAAATTCATCTACACTGACAGTAACTACATTCTCCTAGAATTAATTGTCGAGAAGACAACTGGAGGAACTCTTGCACAAGCAATCCGCAGTCGCATCTTGAAACCATTGGATTTGAAGAATACCTTCACAGAATTACGCGAACCCATTATTGGAGAAGTTGCCACAGGCTATGGCCATCGTAATAAAGATGGTAAGACTGTGAGTTTTGCTGATGTCAATGATGGGAATGGTTTGGGAGATGGAGGATTAGTTTCTAATGCAGAAGATCTCGCTAAGTTTTCCAAAGCCCTATTTGCTAAGAAAACTTTACTGTCACCCAAGATGTTAAAGGAAATGCTGACTTTTAAGAATAATAGTGTCAGTTATAGCTATGGGCTGGGTGTAGAACGTTTCCCAACTCCATACGGTAATGCCTTTGGGCATACTGGTACAGCTTACGGTTTCTTAACTATTATGGAATACATACCGAGTAAAGATACTACTGTAATTGTCTTAATGAACAACCAAGATAACGATGTCAAGGCGATCGCTATGAAAGCTTTAGATGTGGTTAATACTCAATAGTTAAAAATTACAGAGACACGACAAAAATGACGACTTATATCTTTTGGTCTATGTCTTAAGATAGTAGGCAAAATGCATTATCAGCGTATCTATTTATGAATATTTTTGTTC
>JAQYWN010000666.1 GCA_029379265.1 Rhizonema sp. NSF051 | reverse complement strand
ACTATATATAGTTTTAGGGTCAACTTCAAAAGAACAAGTTTTCGATTTTTGTCAAGTCTTATATTGGCTACTGTAAGAGTAGCAAAGAATAGTCGTACTTATTAGTTCATCTTCCTCCGTAAATTTCATGTCTAAACAGCGAAAAATGTATCTATGCAATAGGCGCAGCAGTTCTTAAAATTTTAGTGTGTAAACACAATTCATCTAGTTTCAGTCCCAAATTGTGCGTGAGTTAAATCTACTTAAAAATCAGCTTTCTACTGTTTTTTTTCTCACATACATAATTTTTTAACTGGAGCAAACTCGTTCATGATAGAAGCTTCACGATTTTTATAATCTGTGGGGGGGGTGATATTCGTGTTGATGCTCAATAATTATGCCTAAATGATTGAGAATAATGTAGACAGTCACGATGATGACATTAGATTAAGTAGTGTAAACACTTAGCGCTTAGACATGACAAGCGTAAAATTCTGTTACATAGCCTAAGGCTCTTACTCTAAAGGCGTTTCAGAAAATGTCTAAATTCTTGAAATAATTTGCGGAATACGGGTAGAAAGACTTGATGTTATATTATGAAATAACTGTGAAGATTATGTGTTTTAGTGAGATCTCCAATGTGTAAGAGTTGAAAAGGCTTAGAATAAAAACTAGGTATTTTGCTTTTGCAGAAAAATATCTAAGGATACAAGAGCTATGCTTCATGTATCCCCTACTAGGGTTGTTTTTTACCACTTAGTTACGGAAAGTTTTTATGTAAAAATTTTGCTCTCCTCTTGTGAAAATCAAAACCTAAGGTGATGTGCCTGATACTTTGTTGAGTCTCCTTCGCTTTTAGGAAACTCCTATGAACGAAGAAGTAGAAAGCAAAATTTGCACAGAACCAGGTAAGAACCCCCTAGACTACCAAATCCGAGGGGGGAACCCCTGGTAGTTGCATATCATGTAACAGCCTAGTCAGGATACCAGAACAACTTGATAGCGCAGTTTTTGAAACCTTTGTAATTGGGATTTCATTCTCTGCCTATCACCTTGCTCAAGTTTTACTGTTGAAAGCAACTATTAAAAATTATGTCACAATATTTCCACCAAAACAAGGCTTTTGAGAGCTACGACATTTTTTGTAGCAATTTTTTAACGCCTATTCAGCAGATGTTTCTGCTAAAGACTTTCTATGATTACTTTCAGCCACAGTAGCGTTGGATTGAAGTTCGGATTTCGACCAATAACTAACTGTATGTTGGAGGTAAGGCAATGGCATCTATCTTTTCTCAGCAAAATCTGGATCAAAAACTCACGACAATTTTATGTGAGAGGCTTTCAGTAAGACACCAGCAAAACTGCTTGGCGGCAGCAGAAGTTGTCTCCCCATTACGAGCAAAGCAGTTCTGGCAAGCGCTCAAAGCAAGCGCCAAAATGTATACAATCCTTGTAAGTAAAATCAGACTGCTAGACACAGCAGATAACTTAGTCACCACCCAATACGGTTCGGATAAGCAAGGGAAGCAGGGAGGGGAGGAAAAAACTAATTGTCTATCAACTCTTTCCCCCCCTGCCTCTCTACTTCCCCTGCTCCCCCTGCCTGCCTCAACAGATAAATTCCTTAACCGAACCGTATTGAGTCACCACCCTAAAGAGCGTTTCAGTTTTTGGGGAGGTGACTCTGTGCTTGTGTTGCAGACTTCTGACGCTAATGCGGTATGTCTGTGCTGGGGATGCTATTACAGCAGTTTTCACGCACATGAACCGCATTGTTTGTAAGGGCGGGTTTGACAATATTGTTCGTTTTGACTGACAAGTTATGAGATGAAACCTACCTCTACATTTACTGGGAAATCCCTGCTTCATCATGTTCGATGAGAGTCAGAAGTCAGGAGTTGTTAATTTCTACCATGCCAAACTTATCTCAAAATTCATCATCAGCGCTCACCAGCCCGGATATGGATGAGTATAAAGCTGATTCTAAGCCAAAGAATGATGCGGAATCTACTGAACTCAATTCTCAGACAGACACAGTAGGTAAGACTAATGAATGGTCTTGCGCCACTGAGGAACTGTTAGATGCTTTACCCAAAATTTGGACGCGCTCTTTGCTGTATGTGCTATTGGGCGTGGCAGTGATTGTTTTACCTTGGACAATGCTCGCGAAAGTGGATGAAGCAGGAAGTGCCAGAGGGCGAATTGAACCACTAGGCGCAACACAAAAATTAGACTCTCAAGCAAGCGGTAGCGTCACTGCTGTCAAGGTTAAAGAAGGCGACAAAGTCAAAGCTGGACAGGTTTTAGTTGAATTAGAGTCTGATGTCCTACACACTGAGCTCAAACAGACGCAGGCAAAGTTAGAAGGGCAACTCAATCAGCACACACATCTGAATTTGCTCAAAAATCAAGTGCAGCTGACTATCCATACTCAAGAGCAACAAAACCAAGCTCAACAATTGGAAAAATTGGCACAACTCAAGCAGGTGCAAGCGCAAATTGATACTCTCAAGAATGCCTACAACATACAAAAGGAGGAAAAAGTTGCCAAGATCAACCAGGTACGACAAACGATTGATTCGAGCAAAGCGAACTATGAGTTAGCACTCGTTCGTCTCCAAGGTGCTGAGGAAAAAGTACCACGGTATAAAAAAGCTTTTAATGATGGTGCAATTCCCCAAGATCGCTTTTTGGAAATCCAACAGTCTGTCAAGGAAGGCTACCAAAGTCTCAAGCAAGCACAATCTGAAGTCTCTCGATCTGAGTCTTCCTTGCTTGAGGAGCAAAGCAATTATCACCGGACGATTGATCAAGCTTCGTCCGATATCCAGCAAGCCCAGCTCCGCTTGGTTGAACAGCAACGTAGCTCAGACATCTCCATGCACACAGGTGAGTTGGCTGTACTCAAAACTCAAGAGCAATTGAAAGATTTGCAATCACAATTGACGACACTCCAATCCCAAATAGTTCAAACTAAAAGCCAGATTGCATCCTTGAATCTTCAGTTGCAGCAACGAGTCGTGCGATCGCCCATTGATGGAGTCATTTTTGAGTTGCCCATCCAAAAGCCGGGGGCAGTAGTCCAATCAGGGCAGAGGATTGCCCAAATTTCTCCCGCAAATACTGCCTTCATCCTCAAAGCTCAAATGCCCAACCAGCACAGCGGCTTCTTAAAAATTGGCATGCCCGTCAAAATTAAGTTTGATGCCTATCCCTTCCAAGATTATGGGATAGTACCAGGACAAGTCAGTTGGATTTCTCCCGACTCCAAAGTTCAGCAAACCAGTTCTGGTAACGTCGAAACTTTTGAAATGAACATTGCCCTCAAGCAACCATACATCGAATCTGGCAACAAACGCATCTCCTTAGCACCAGGTCAAACCGCAAGCGCTGAGGTGATTATTCGCCAACGCCGCGTAATTGACTACATGTTAGACCCTTTTAAGAAATTGCAAAAAGGTGGTCTTCAGCTTTAGCAGAGGCTGGTTTCACTTGTTCACTTTCGACTCTGATTGAACCCGCTCGTATATTTGTCATTTATTTTAGACAAATGACAAAATCCAAATTTAGCAGATAGATGGCGTCATGTCAAAACGTTTGATTATTTCCTGTGAAGACATTATTCACAACATTAAACTCTCGTACCAATTTCCCAGCGTAGTGGAGGCGATCGCCACTTCTAAGATTATTAGTGATGCTGCTGTTGAAGCTGGCATTCAAGTTCAGCCAGAAGAACTTCAACAAGCAGGAGATAGAGTGCGATTTGCCAATAAACTTGTCAAAGCTACAGATACTTGGGCATGGCTAAAAAAATATCATCTTTCTTTAGATGAGTTTGAACAATTGATCCGCATCAACGTGCTTTCAAGTAAATTGGCGCATCATCTATTTAGCAAGCAAGTAGAAACCTTTTTTTTTGCACATCAACTTAATTATGTAGCGGCAGTTACATATGAAGTTGTTCTAGATGATAGAGACTTAGCTTTAGAACTATTTTATGCTTTACAAGAAAATGAAATTAGTTTTCCTGAAATTGCCCGCCAATACATTCAAGATCCAGAACTTCGCCGCACTTGGGGATATCAGGGAATTCGATACCGTCAAGATTTTCGACCCGAGATTGCCACAGCAGTTTTTGCGACAACGACTCCAGCACAAATCATCAAACCAATTGTAAGTTCTAAAGGAGTCCATCTAATTTGGGTTGAAGAAATCATTCACCCTAAATTAGATGAGGCTTTACGCATGAATATCCAGCAAGATTTATTTTCCTCTTGGTTAAAGCAGCAAATCGAGCAAGCAGATGTTGACATTCAGCTAGCTTCCAATAATGATTTACAACTATCAAAGGAACTATTACCGTCAGCTTAAGCAATTCAACATTTGAAATATCTAAGTAGTCGTCAGTATTAAACTACTGAAAGCACGCTGGAACACCTGCATTTCAAAAATTTTTTTTATAAGCATTCAATAATCTTTGCAGTTGTTCTATTCGGCTAAGAAAAGAATTTTTCAGAGTCATGCATGCTGATAGTGATATCAGCGCTGTGGACCGCAATACCTGAAGTGCTGACTGCTGAAGGTACAATTTTTCGTGACAGGCAATCCTCTCTTAGCTTCAATTTTGAAGGGAGTAACAAAGCTTGTTGTGAATTGAGAATCACCTATATTTTTAAGGAGATTTTATTATGCTTAGTTAGAAATTAGCTAAAAAAATATTCATATTATTTTGATACTCTCTTATTAAAGTTAATGAGAATTTAAATTCTTTTTGACTTTTAGAAATAGATAAGAGAGTTAAATTTGTTGGCATTTAAAAAAATGTATTCTTCTAAAAG
>JAQYWN010000665.1 GCA_029379265.1 Rhizonema sp. NSF051 | reverse complement strand
CCTCATATTTTAGTGAAGTTTTTTGTTTTAAGAGTTAAGTCACATGGCAATTAGCATTAGACCTGACGAAATTAGTAGCATTATTCAACAACAAATCGAGCAATACGACCAACAAGTCAAAGTTGCTAATGTTGGTACCGTTCTCCAAGTGGGTGACGGTATTGCCCGGGTATATGGTCTGGATAAGGTCATGGCGGGTGAACTCGTGGAGTTTGAAGATGGCACAATCGGCATCGCCCTCAATTTGGAAGAAGACAATGTGGGTGTGGTGCTGATGGGTGACGGTCGGGAAATTCAAGAAGGTAGTTCCGTAACTGCTACTGGTAAAATTGCTCAAGTACCGGTGGGAGATACCCTAGTTGGACGAGTTGTTGATGCTCTCGGTCGTCCAATTGATGGTAAAGGAGACCTGAATACCACAGAAACCCGTTTGATTGAATCTCCAGCACCAGGTATTGTATCACGTCGGTCCGTACACGAACCAATGCAAACGGGTATCACAGCTATCGACGCGATGATTCCTGTAGGTCGTGGGCAAAGGGAGTTGATTATTGGCGATCGCCAAACAGGAAAAACTGCGATCGCTATTGACACGATCATCAACCAAGCAAAAGAAGATGTAGTTTGCGTGTACGTTGCTGTGGGACAAAAAGCTTCCACCGTAGCCAGTGTTGTGCAGACATTGCAAGAGAAAGGCGCGATGGACTATACAGTCGTCGTTGCTGCCAATGCCAGTGATCCAGCCACCCTACAATTCTTGGCTCCTTACACTGGAGCAAGTATAGCTGAGTACTTCATGTACAAAGGCAAAGCTACCTTAATCATCTACGACGACCTTTCTAAGCAAGCTGCAGCTTATCGGCAAATGTCCTTGCTGCTGCGTCGTCCGCCCGGACGGGAAGCTTACCCCGGAGACGTATTCTACCTCCACTCTCGTTTGTTGGAACGAGCTGCTAAACTGAGTGATGAATTGGGCGCAGGTAGCATGACGGCACTGCCAATTATCGAAACTCAAGCGGGTGACGTGTCAGCGTATATCCCCACCAACGTGATTTCGATTACCGACGGTCAAATATTCCTGTCTTCTGACTTGTTTAACTCTGGTGTTCGTCCAGCAGTAAACCCCGGTATTTCCGTCTCGCGGGTAGGTTCTGCTGCTCAAACCAAGGCAATGAAAAAAGTTGCAGGTAAGTTAAAGCTGGAACTCGCACAATTTGACGATTTGCAAGCCTTCGCTCAGTTTGCCTCTGATCTAGATAAAACAACTCAAGACCAGTTATCACGAGGTGCGCGTTTGCGAGAATTGCTCAAGCAACCTCAAAACGCACCACTCTCAGTATCTGAGCAAGTCGCAATTCTGTATGCTGGTATTAATGGTTACCTAGATGAAATCCCTGCCGACAAAGTGACCAGCTTCACTAAAGGATTCAAAGAGTACCTGAAAACTAGCAAGCCTCAGTATACTGAGTCAGTGCAGACAAAGAAAGCACTTGGTGATGCAGAAGAAGCAGCATTGAAGGAAGCAATTAACGAATACAAGAAAACCTTCTTGGCAACAGCTTAAATCAGTAATGAGTAATGAGTGATGAGTAATGAGTGATGAGTAATGAGTGATGAGTAATGAGTGATGAGTGATGAGTCAGAGCAAAGTGAAGAAAGAAACATTCCAGATTTCAACTCATATCCTCTCTCACTTCATTCTCAGAACTCATAACTGTATTTCTCATTCTCAGAACTCATTACTCATAACTTATAACTGTATTTCTCATTCTCAGAATTCATTACTCAGAACTGAATCTTATGGCAAATCTCAAAGCGATACGTGATCGCATACAGTCGGTCAAAAATACGAAGAAAATTACAGAAGCGATGCGGCTGGTGGCTGCAGCGAGAGTACGTCGTGCCCAAGAACAGGTACTCTTAACTCGCCCCTTTGCTGATCGCTTGGCACAAGTGCTATACAGTTTGCAAACCCGTTTGCGGTTTGAAGATGTAGACTTACCACTGCTGAAAAAACGGCAAGTGCGCTCGGTTGGGTTGTTAGTGATTTCAGGCGATCGCGGTTTGTGCGGTGGTTACAATACTAACGTCATCCGTCGTGCGGAAAATCGCGCCAAGGAACTCAAGGCAGAAGGTGTAGACTATAAATTCGTACTGGTAGGACGCAAAGCCATTCAGTACTTCCAACGTCGCGACCAGCCGATTGAGGGCACTTTTACTGGCTTGGAGCAAATTCCTACTGCAGCAGAAGCAACTCAAATTGCTGACCAACTCCTTTCACTGTTCCTATCGGACAGTGTAGACCGCATTGAATTAGTCTACACCAAGTTTGTCTCCTTGGTCAGTTCTCGTCCGGTAGTACAAACACTGCTTCCCCTTGATGCTCAAGGTTTAGAAGCCGCAGATGATGAAATTTTCCGCTTGACGACTCGTGGCGGTCAATTTCAAGTGGAACGTGAGAAAGTGACGACTCAAGTCCGCGCTTTACCCCGCGACATGATTTTTGAGCAAGATCCAGTACAGATTCTCGATTCTTTACTACCTCTGTACCTGAGTAATCAACTCTTGCGAGCGCTCCAAGAATCTGCTGCTAGCGAACTCGCGGCACGGATGACAGCTATGAGTAATGCCAGTGATAACGCTGCTGACCTCATTGGCAGCCTGACACTCTCATATAATAAAGCGCGGCAAGCTGCAATTACCCAACAAATTCTCGAGGTTGTTGGTGGTGCTGAAGCACTAACATAATTTTGGATTTTGCGGAAAGTTGTCACCGAGAAGCCATTGTGAATCAGGGCTTTCCCGACAGAAGAGCATAGGAGCATTGGTTTTCCTCCTGACAACTTTCCCAGACGGATTTTAGTTTATAGCAATTTTCAGGTAATTAGACCACAGTCGTAGGGGCGATCTTCGTAGCGAAGCGCGAGTATTCGAGCGTCACGGCCGTTCGCCCTTACCAATCGTGTGGTCCATTTAGAAATATAAAATTAATAGTGGCGTATTTCAAAACCGCGCACTATAATTTAAATAGTAAGGCTCATGGGGCTTTAATGGTTTCGACAGGTTGGCGAAAGCTGCTCTGTGATTCAGGTCGAGAGTGAGTCTCCTCTCGAAAATCAAAGGCTCAAACAATTGTAAATGCGAACAACATCGTAGCATTCAAGCGTGTAGCCGTAGCTGCTTAATAACCTCTTACAGGTACGCTTGTCTATAGTTTGACTCCGTTAAGGACTATAGACCAACCCCAACGGATGCTCTAGCAAGAATTCTCTGGTTGGCTTGCTGGAAAAGATTAAACCGGAGCATCCTACCGTTCGGGATAAAGAACGATTCCCGCCTTGAGGGTAAGATAGGCTAAACCTGTGAACGAGCGGGGAGTCAATACCCAGACTGGACATGGGTTCAATTCCCATAAGCTCCATAAATAAAAGAAGCACATCCATCAATAACTGTTACAAGTTAATGGATGTGTTTTTTTATTCGTCACTTTGTTCATCAAACAGTTCATCCAAATCACGATAACCGCTAACTACCCGTTGAATTTCGATTCCTCCTTCGATGAGGCAGTAGAATAGAAGATAATCATCAACAGGAAAACTACGCAACGAAGGATAAAGTTCATCCCGCTTGCGTCCCATATGAGGGAAATCAGCCAATTTCCTACATTTATCGTTGATTTTCCTAAGCAATTTATCTGCGGCATTAAAGTTATTATTGGACGCAACGTAGTTGAGAATACTTTCAAGATCTCGACTGGCAGGAATGGTAAATCTGCAAATGTTAGTCATTCTCCTGCCTGTTCCCTGGCTAGCTTTAATTTGGCTTGCAATTGGTTAAAGACGGTATCAGCATCTACTACTTCGCCTCGTCTTGATGCTTCTATACCAATCATGATTTCCTTCCGTAATTCCTCAATCCGTCCTTGATAAATGTCTTGCTGTACGAACATTCGCAGTGCGGCTTGAATCACTTCCGATGCTGAAGTATATTTACCGCTGTCTACCAGGTTTTGGATAAATTGTTCTAGATCGGGAGTTAGCGATACGTTCATTGCTCTTTAACTACCATTTTTGCTGTGTTGTACTAGTTGAAATTATATCTGTAAATATTTCTTCTACCTCTCTCCCTAAATGGCGATCGCCCTCACAATTGTGCAAGGGTTTTGGAACTCTAGATATTATTTCGAGAAATATTGCCGATATAACTCGCAACTAAATACAACTTTTTCATCTTGTATTTTTACTAACCCAAGGGCATTTAATTTTGAGCGAGTCTTTTTATCTAATTCAACCTGAGATATAGTTGCAATCGCCTCTTTCATCCCTGCTTCGAGTTCGGGATGCTGTGCCAAAATTGACTCTATTCGCTGCAAATGACTCTTGTAAATTTCATCTGAGGTAGGGGAAGTTTGTAAGAGTTCAGCTAGAGTTATCTCTGCATTAGCAATTTTATACAAAGCTAAACGGACAAGGAATGGCTGCCCTCCTACGATTGCCATTAAGCTTTCTACTTCTTTTGGACTTAAATCTACTTTATATCATTGCGCTAAATCCTTTACTTGATTGTCAGTAAAATCAGGTAGTTCCACTGCCAAGCCAACGTTAAATGGTGATTGATTAATATCCAAAGGAACGTAAGCTTCAGTTGAGTGCACTATTACCAGGCGCAGTTTCTTCCAGATATCTCGTCGCTTTGCTTCTTCGTGGAGAGAACGTAATAAGCTTAATATAGGTAAAGCAATTCAACTGGCAGGGTTTAAGTTATATCAAATCCGGTTAAATGCACACAGTTAAATTGTTGCTTGTTTCTGGCCACCA
>JAQYWN010000664.1 GCA_029379265.1 Rhizonema sp. NSF051 | reverse complement strand
CATAAGTACTATTTACAGCAGGTTAACAATGAAAGAAACTAAAGAAAAAATCAAAAAATTTCTGACTCAGTCTTTTGGTCATCATGAATTCCAAGAAGATGAAGATATATTCTCCCTTGGCTTTGTGAATTCCATGTTTGCTATGCAGCTAGTTCTCTTTATAGAGAAAGAGTTTCAAATAACTATTGAAAATGAAGACCTTGAATTTGAAAACTTCAGAAGTATAAATGCCATGAGCAGCTTTCTAGAAAAAAAGCTGGCTATATTTGCACAGAATTGAAGTAAAGAATACAGGCATTAACATTTGTTAACACTCAAGTGACAGGAATGCAAATAGAATTAACTTCTCAGCAAAAAGAGGCTAAAGCTAAATTCCGAGCCTTCACAGATGAAGAGATTGTCCCTTATGCAGACAGGGCTGATCAAGAAGAACGGACTTCGAGGGAAGTGATTGAAAGAGTAGCTCAACAAGGTTATTTAGGTGCCATCATGCCTAAAGAAAGAGGCGGCAGTGGTATGGATATGATAACTTACGGTCTCCTTAATGAAGAAATGGGACGAGGATGCTCTTCAGTACGAAGTTTGCTCACAGTTCACTCTATGGTTGCTCAGGCGATCCTCAAATGGGGTAGTAAATTTCAAAAAGAGCATTGGATTCCTAAAATAGCATCTGGTGAAGTCATCGCTGCTTTTGGCTTAAGTGAACCTAATGTGGGCAGTGATGCTAAAAAAGTAGAGACGACAGCAACAGTTTCTGAGGAGTTTTATGTTCTCAATGGGCAAAAGAAGTGGATTACTTATGGACAAATTGCTGATATTTTCTTGATATTTGCCCAGTGTGAAGGTAAACCTACTGCTTTTCTAGTTGAAAGAAATACATTAGGACTCTCAGTTAAACCAATTTTTGGAATGTTGGGTACCAGAGCTTCAATGTTAGCAGAATTGTACCTAAATGAGTGTCGAATTCCACGAGAAAACCTTGTGTGTAAGGAGGGTTTTGGATTTTCTCATGTAGCATCTTCTGCTCTAGATTATGGTAGGTACAGTGTAGCTTGGGGGTGTATAGGTATTGCCCAAGCTTGTCTTGAAGCTTGCATTCAGTATACAAGCAAACGAACGCAGTTTGATGTTTATTTGAAAGACCATCAATTAATTCGACAAATGCTGACTGAGATGATCACTAATGTGAAAGCTGCAAGACTATTGTGTTATAAAGCAGGCTACCTAAAAGATATTGGCGATCCTCAATCGATTATGGAAACCTCAATTGCCAAATATTTTGCTTCTACAACTACGACTAAAGTGGCAAGTGACGCTGTACAAATTCATGGTGGTCATGGTTGTAGTAGTGAGTACTCTGTTCAAAGGTACTTTCGAGACTCAAAAATTATGGAGATTATCGAAGGAAGTACTCAAATTCAACAGATTACCATTGCTGAGTATGGTTATCAAGAATACGGGATTTGAATAAACTTTATTAAGTTTTGAAGCAATTTTAAGGATGAAAAAATATGCTGAAGTTAAACAATGAAAAAAGTAATAAAGAAGGCTTAAAAAAAGCCATAAAGTGTGTAGTTTGGGATCTTGATAATACCATATGGCATGGCGTATTACTAGAAGATGATAAAGTTTTCTTGCAAAACAATATCGTTGACATAATCAAAAGTTTAGACAATAGAGGCATCTTGCAATCTGTTGCGAGTAGAAATGAATATAACAAAGCAATGTTAAAACTGGAAGAATTTGGATTGCAAGAGTATTTTATCTATCCACAAATCAATTGGAACTCCAAGGCTTCTTCTATTCAACAAATCGCGCAGCTAATTAATATTGGAATGGATACAATAGCCTTCATTGATGACCAATCGTTTGAGTTAGAGGAAGTAAATTTTTCAATACCTGAAATTCTCTGTATTAATGTTATTAGTCTAGAAAATTTGCTAGATATACCGGAAATGAATCCTCGTTTTATTACAGAGGATTCAAAAAATAGAAGGTTAATGTATATCAGTGATATAAAGCGCAATAACATTGAGGAAAAATTCGTCGGTTCTAAAGGAGAGTTTTTAGCTACTTTAAATATGCGCTTTACCATTTCTTTTGCCGAAGAGGAGGATTTGCAACGAGCTGAAGAATTAACAATACGCACAAACCAATTAAATACAACTGGTTACACCTACTCTTATGAAGAACTGAACCATTTTCGTCAATCAGATCAGCATAAGTTACTGATTTCTAGCTTGGATGATAAGTATGGAAATTACGGAAAAATTGGATTAGCTCTTATTGAATGTCAAGAAACTTTATGGACGTTAAAGCTCTTGCTGATGTCTTGTCGCGTCATGTCTAGAGGTGTCGGAACAATTATGCTTAACCATATTATATGTATGGCCAAGAATCAAAATGTTGGGTTGCATGCTGAATTTGTCTCAAATGAGAGAAATCGTATGATGTATATAACTTATAAATTTGCTGGATTTAAAGAACTTAATACTCAAAATGGTTGGAGCATTTTTGAGTATGACTTAAAGTGTACACCTTCTTTTCCTGATTATGTAAAACTACAGATATTGGATTAAAATTGAACTGAAGATTTAGGTAATACTTGTATAGATAATAAAATTGCAATATCAGGTACAAAGGTAATGAAAAACAACTCTTCAATTTCTGATAGCAACGACCAATCTGACTCTTCCAAGCTATGGCAGTTACTGGTTCTATCTAGCGAAACCCAATATGCTTTGGAAAGTGCGAACGATAATTTAGCAGAGTTTTTAAACCAGCAAAAGGAAATTAATCTGGCTGATGTGGCTTATACTCTTCTGACGGATGACAAAGCTTTTAATCACCGCCGGATACTTGTTTGCCGCGATCGCCAAGATGCAGTGCGTGCGCTAGTAACCAGAGATCCCAAACGTGTCTTTAGCAGCAGCATCCAAGAAACTAACAATCGGTCTGTCGTTTTCATATTTCCAGGCTTAGGAGAGCAATATGTCAATATGGCTTTACAGCTTTATCAGCTTGAGCCAACTTTTCGCAAATATATAGCTCGTTGCTCAAAACTCCTCAAACTTCACTTAGGTTTTGACTTGCGAGATGTCCTTTATCCTAATAAGGAACAAGCCGAGGAAGTTGAGCAAACAAACAATTTAGCTTCAGTAATGTCTTCCCAGAAGCTAGATTTACGACGGATGCTGCAACGTGACCAGACTCCAGTAAATGTCGATACTCAAAAACTAAATCAAACCTATATTGCTCAACCAGCTCTGTTTGTCATTGAGTATGCGCTAGCCCAGATGTGGATGGCATGGGGGATACAACCTCAGGCGCTCATTGGTTACAGCATCGGTGAGTATGTTGCGGCTTGTATAGCTGGGGTTTTATCTCTGGAGGAGGCTTTAGCTTTGGTTGCTAAAAGAGGTCAACTCATTCAACAATTAGCTAACGGGGCAATGTTGGCAGTCTCCCTCTCAGAGATGGAACTACAGCCAATGCTCACAGAGAATCTTTGCTTGTCTGCTATTAATGGACCTGAGCTATGTGTAGTTGCAGGTCCATTAGAGTCTGTAACTGAATTAGAGCAGCAGTTCTTGGCAAATGAGGTAGCCTATCGGAAATTGCAGACTACTCATGCTTTTCATTCATCAATGATGGAGGCGATTGTAGAGCCGTTTATCAAACTTGTTAAAACCTTTGATCTTAAAGCTCCTAATATTCCATACATATCTAATGTTACAGGAACCTGGATGACAGCAGAAGAAGCAACCGATCCAAGCTATTGGAGTCAGCATTTATGCCAGACCGTGCGTTTTGCCGATGGGATTGAAACATTGTGGCAAGTGCCGCATCAAATCCTGTTAGAGGTAGGACCAGGTCAAACCCTGAGTAGTATAGCCCTGCAACACCCAGCTAGCACAAATATGCCTGAACGGTTAGTACTCTCCTCGTTACCAAATTCCTATAGCCAACAATCGGATCTAGCTTTCTCGCTTAACACATTAGGTCAACTGTGGCTGGCAGGAGTGTCAGTGAATTGGTCTCAACTTTATGCATATCGGCCTTGTTGTAAACTTCATTTGCCCATCTATCCTTTTGACGAGCAACACGATAATATAGAATTTCAAAAAGAGCAATCAGAAACAAATAATCAAGATTCTACTACAAATTTTTTACCATCTAAACAACAATCAAATCAAATAGCACAACAACGTCAGCGACTGAATTTACAAAATAACTATGTTGCTCCTAGGTATGATACTGAGCAAAAGATTGCTGATATTTGGCAAAAAGTTTTCAAGATTGAGCAAGTAGGTATTTATGATAATTTTTTCAGTCTAGGAGGTCACTCTTTAGTGGCTATCAAAATTATTTCTCAGTTAAGTAAAATATTTAAAATTAAAACGCCTTTGAGTATTATATTCACAAATCCAACTGTAGCTGAATTAGCATTAATTATTCAAGAACGAATTATCCCAAACACAAAAACTATAACCCAAGAGGAAGAGTGGCGTTTAACATCGACTGTCTCTCATTCGGAACAAGCACATCAATCTATTAAATGGCTACACTATAAATTGCCAAATGGCATAGAAATTATACATCAAAATAAGGCTGAGACAGATCACTTCTATGAAGACATTTTTGAACATAAAGTGTATGCTAAACATGGCATTCATCTTCGCGAAGGAGCTTGTGTCTTTGATGTTGGAGCCAATATAGGTCTTTTTACACTTTTTGTTGACCAAGAATATAATCAGGCTACAATTTATGCCTTTGAACCTTCCCCTCCTACATTTGAAATATTAAAAAATAATACATCTTTATGTAAGGCTAAAGT
>JAQYWN010000663.1 GCA_029379265.1 Rhizonema sp. NSF051 | reverse complement strand
GAATATAGATTATGGAGCATTTTGGTTTTTCTCTTTTTCTAAAGAAGTGGTAGAAAATATTGGGTTACCATTCCCATTTTTTATGAAAATAGACGATATAGAGTTTGGTTTACGAGTCAAACAATATCTTGATAATAGAATAGTAGCTTTTCCATCATTTGCTGTATGGCACGAACCATTTTATGCGAAGAAACCTGTTTGGGATGTTTACTATTGCACACGAAATCAACTTATAACGAATTCAATTCATGATGAGTTGACATATTTGAGGACGATAAAGATTTTAACAAAGTGTATTATTTATAACCTATTGAGGTTTGATTATAATTCTGCACAAATGTATGTCAAAGGTTTTGACGATTATATGCAGGGTGCTAATTTTATTAGAAGTCATGACTCTGAAATTCTGCATTCTCAGATTTTTGCCGACAGTAAAAGTTATAAGAGTCAATCTATAATGTCTAATTCCGAATTAAATGGGGAAGATTATCAAGTTACAAAAACAGGAAAGCTGAAAAAAATATTGACATTGTTAACGCTTAACGGTCATTTACTGCCTAGATTTTTAATAAGTGATGAGAGTGCAGTTATTCGGCAGGGATTTACAGAACAGGACTCAGTTTGTAAAGCATTTGCTAAAAAAAGAATTATTTTTGTCATGGAAAAGAATCCTCAATCTTACCAAAATGAACTAGATAACAAAGCAGGTATTAATATTTTATTAAGCTGGGTAAAATCCGCTATGAAAAGTCGTTTGAAATGGTCTGCAGTCAGTGCTGAGTGGAAAAAAGCGACTCAGGAGTTGACTTCTATAAAATTTTGGCAGAATTACCTTGAACCTCATTAAGGAGAACAGGGCGATACGGCTTAAGCCGTTGCCAATGGCATCGCAGCCGCATTTTTGTCCAAATTTAACTAAAAAAACATACTAGGTTCATCGGCACAAATCAACGTAGGGGCGAACGGCTGTTCGCCCTCTTAAGGAAAAGTTCGCCCTCTTAAGGAAAATAGTAGGTTGGGTTGAATGAAGTGAAACCCAACAAACCGTGAAAAATGTTGGGTGAGGTTCCTCAAACGCTCTTATCCTCCGGAGGCTTTCCCTCCTACAAAACTGGCTTCCCAACCTACGCAGATGAAGGGTTTTTGGCGCTAACAGCAACCGTATTAATTCATAGAGAGTGAACACTGCTGTAATACAAAGTTCATAATTCATATAAGTGAGGAAGGGTGCATGAAAGTAGATTGGCTAATTGTCGGCGCTGGATATTCAGGTTGTGTGCTAGCTGAACGGATTGCAACTCAGACTCAACAACGAGTGCTGATTGTGGAAAGAAGAGACCACATCGGCGGTAATGCGTATGATTTTTACAACGAGCATGGTATTTTAGTACACAAATACGGTCCCCATATTTTCCATACCAAATCCAAAAAAGTTTGGGATTACTTATCTCAATTTACTGAATGGCGACACTATTATCATCAAGTGCTTGGTGTGTTGGAAGGGAAAAAGGTTCCCATACCGTTTAATCTCAATTCACTTTACACCCTATTTCCTCCTCGTTACGCTGAAAAGTTAGAGGAACAGCTTTTAGAAAATTTCGGTTTTGGTGTCAAAGTCCCGATTCTAAAGTTGCGTGAAAGTGCTAGTGGTGATTTAGAGTTTTTAGCCAATTACATATATGAAAATGTCTTTTTACGCTACACAATGAAGCAGTGGGAACTGAAGCCAGAAGAATTAGATCGTGGCGTAACAGGAAGGGTTCCAGTCTATATCAGCCGAGATAATCGCTACTTTCAAGACCCTTACCAAGCCATGCCAAAGCATGGTTATACCGAGATGTTTCGTCGGATGTTAGCTCATCCCAATATAATGGTTCTTCTAAATGCAGATTATCGTGAAGTTATTAATGATATCAAATTCAATCGGATGATTTATACGGGTCCGATTGATACTTTTTTTGACTATATGTATGGTGAACTTCCTTATCGTAGTATCCGCTTTCAATTTGATACACTGGATCGAGATTACTACCAGGAAGTAGGTACAGTTAACTACCCCAACGATTATGATATTACCCGTATTACCGAACAAAAGTATCTATCAGGACAAACTTCTCCCAAAACCACATTGGTTATGGAGTATCCTCAAGCATACGTACCTGGGAAAAATGACCCTTACTATCCCATTCCGCGTGAAGAAAACCGCGAACGTTATGACTTTTACCTTAAAGAGGTAGAGAAATTGAACGGTACGGTTATCTTTGCTGGAAGGCTTGCTGAATATAAATATTACGACATGGATCAGGCAGCATTACGTGCTTTGAGTCTGTTTGAGAAGCAATTAGCTATTAGCAGTTAACCTAAGAGTTGTTCAATAACAGTTTATTTAAGGTTGCGACATGAGTTCTTCTCCAGTTTGCCTTGATGCCATAGTGGTGCCTCTCGTTGTCGGAGAAACACTGCTTGATGTTGGATGTGGTTTGGGTAGATGGGGTAGTCTGATTCAAAATAATTACTGGGAGGCTAACTTACAAAAACCTCCACTAATTGATGGATTTGATGCGTTTCCTGCAAATGTAGAATTTTGTTCTCGACATCAATATTATCATCATGTATGGCATCAAGTCATGCCATCACCTCTATCGGGTAAATGGGATACAGTTCTAGCGTGTGAAATTATTGAACACGTAGAACAAGAAAAAGTAGCATCTTTTCTCAAAATTTTGGAGAGTGCTGCTAATAAAAGAGTCATTATTTCTACACCTAATTATCCATGCCTAAGAGGTGGTTCAGATACCATAGTTGGGTTTAATGATTTTGACGCTCACTTAAGTTATGTATCCCGTAATGATTTTCGTCATGGGGGATATAAAATAGTAGGTGCTGGTATACGAAAATGGACTAAATATCCCGGTCTGTTAGTGGAACAATTGGTCGCTCCTTGGAAACCTGGATTTCAATCAATTTCACAACTAGTTCCTTTTCTGGCAGATTCAATCGTTGCTTATAAGGATATTTGACATCTCCCCGCCTTACAAAGACGGCGATTCTACAAGGATGTTGCTACATGGTCTCCTCAAATTACCTCTTTTAAGTGGGTAGAATTTCACAGACTATCCTATTAACGAAACTTACTAAGCGTAGAGGAATTAGAGTAAACAGACAGTTCAAGCAAAGTTTCAGTCCCACCATTAAAAATGGTGGGATAATGTTAACTATGCGGTCAGTTGCCAATAGGCGGAGCAAGAGCTACACGGGGAGTTCCACCGCCACCAACGTTGTCTGGTTGGTTGTTATCGACAATAGAAAGTGCTTGGAACAGTTTCATAAAGTCTTCATAAAAATCTCCACTTGTGCTTATGAAATCGTAGCCGTAGGTATCATGAAACTCTTCAAGAGCTCCTTTTTCCACACCAAAATAATGGCAGTCCCAACCTGCGTCATCGACAACGTAAGTACCGTAATCCTGCAACGCATGAAATAGCTTTTTTGCTGGCAGTGTTTGTAAATTAAGACTTTCCTCAGTGACATTCGGAAGAATTGCCAGTAGAGAACCTTGTACAAGAGCAGGGTTTTTTCCGTGATATTGGTTGGGGGCATTATTATCTGCAAGTGATGCAGGCCAGCGTTTTCCAGGAATGTCTTGAGAGTAGTAAAAGTATTTTTCCCCCCAAATCACAACTTTTAATGCGTGCTGAATTGGCTGTTCGCCAACAAGTTCTCCTTTGCGAATGGAACCACCAATAGCAGAAAGACCAGAGCCAAAATGCGATCCTCCGAGTCCGTCTCCGTAAATATCTTCATCATGGTGATAGTGAAAACCATAGAGTGGACCTCCCTCTTGACAGCGAGCTAGGGGTCCAATTTGTACTAAGGTTTTGCCATCAGGCATCAGAAAGGCAGAAGCAGCGTTAGGAGTGTCATATGGCCAACTCGTTGCATCTGGAACAATTAAGTCATCTGGAATAGGCAATGGAGCAATTCCCACAAGTGTAGTACCTGTACAACGCCCGACATCCCAAGTACCAGGCTCATATAAATCACGCCAGGGGTCTCCTTCCTTAAGCTTGAATAGGTACTCTAGATCTGCCCCAGCCGATCCTGCCTTTTGAATATTTGCTGGGATATAAATTGCACCTGAACCGATGGGCATATTCCAAGGTGAAGTTGATGAAAAGGGCCACAGAAACTTATCCCTTGTGGGTGGTTGGCCAAGAGTTGGCATGCTGAAAATTAAAGCGAGAGATACACCAGCGACAAATTTCAACAAAATAGAACGTCGCAAGCGGCTTGTCAAAGAGCGAAAGATGGTCATCAAAAAGCCACTCCAAATTCATTATTGTGCCAGGACGGTGGGGTGGCAAACTTTTGGTGTGGCTCATGGAAAAAGAGTATGCCAATCACCTGTACCGTTCCAATCAAGATATGTCCGCAAAAAACTGTGAGCCATCAGCTATTTGCGATTTGCTATCAGCTATTTGCTATCAGTTATCAGCTATTTAACATCAGTTATTTGCTATCAACTATCAGCATACATTACTTGTTTGAATGGCTTCTGTCTAGATGTTTATAATCTTCTTTTATCACTCTTGTGAAAGAAAAATACAACGCTTATCATCAACCTCAACAGATGAAAAAGATTTGAGCGATGCGGAAGCCGCCACTTCATGAAAGCATTCTACTTATTTTCATTTCACTTCAATTGATAGAAAACTGTCTAATATCAATGTTTACAGATTATTATCTGCAGAAAGTGAAATCAGAGGGATAATCTTATGACTAATCTATCGAAGATGAGCTTAAATAATTAATATCTTACACTGCTTGCTCTTCTGCTG
>JAQYWN010000662.1 GCA_029379265.1 Rhizonema sp. NSF051 | reverse complement strand
CTATTAAGAAGAACACATAAGTCAGAACTGAAAACTCAGAATACATCTGTATTCTTCTTAAAAAATGTTGACAATACAAAGAAAGTGAGAATAGACGTACAAGGGCATTTTCTAGATTTTTACATCTAATAGCCAATATTGTAAAGCTTGCAGAGATTGCAGATGTATGAGTTAGAGTTAACCATATTCAGGTTTTTTCAACCGCAGTGGATACTCTATTCTCTCATTTAAAATCTGTTGATCTCAGGGATATTTTCGTTACACAGCCATATTCAACCTCATGATTTGTTGTACTAGAACAGATGAGAATACAAAGCTAGCAAAAAAAACTAACCGAGGTTTTCATTCGTTTAATTTTTCATCTAGCGCAGGCTGGCTGAAATAACTTACCAGTAAATCTCAAACCAAAAGCTTGATATATAAGGATTTCTTTCTTTTGCCTTTTGACTTTTGACTTTTGCCTTGTTGCACTAGCCGCTTCTCCTCTGTCAAGTCGTATACTCTGCGTTAATTTTTACGTAGTCATAACTCAAATCGCAACCCCAAGCCTTACCAGAACCATGTCCGTTGCCGATGCTGACGGTAATTATCACTGGATTATCTAGCCGTTGCGTTTTTATCTGACTGCGATCTACGCCTGACAAATCATTGCTCATATTCGTCGCCACCATATTTTGTGGCATTGCAGAATCAGCAGCTTGCTTTAAATACGCACTTGCTGTTGCACGATCAAAAGTCAATGGTTGGCCATTTTCCATCAGCAAGAAATTACCTATTTGAATTTTGAGACTTTCCTGCTCAAAAGGCACACCAGCACGCCCTGCGGCAGCGGCGATGCGTCCCCAGTTGGGATCGCGTCCAAAAATGGCAGCTTTAACCAAGGAAGAACCAGCAATAGTTTTGGCAACTTGAGTGGCTAATTGTTCATCACTTGCGCCAGTCACTTGCACTTCAATCAAACACGTTGCACCTTCACCGTCACGGGCGATCGCTTTTGCCAAATGCTGACAAACTGCTGTTAACATTGCCTCTAATTTTTCTGCGTCTGTCCCCATTTCCGTCAATGCTGGGGTGCGTGATTGTCCGTTGGCTAAAGCAATTAAGCTATCATTTGTACTTGTATCCCCATCTACGGTAATCGAATTGAACGAACGATCAGCAGCCCGACTCAACATTTGTTGCCAAAGGGTTGGAGACACTGCCGCATCACAAGTGACAAATGCCAGCAATGTTGCCATGTTGGGATGAATCATTCCAGAACCTTTAGCAATACCACCAATTCGCACTGGGCGATCGCCGATCATTGTTTCGAGTGCAATAGACTTTGTCACCAAATCTGTGGTAACAATTGCTCCTGCTGCTGCATCTGAACCTGTTTCACTAAGCGCTGCGACAAGTTGGGGAATCCCTGCTTTGAGCTTATCCATGGCAATTCTTTGCCCGATCACCCCAGTTGAAGCTAGAAGTACAGATTTTGATGATATATTCAGCTCTTGTCCCAAAATCATGGCACTTTCCAAAGCATCCAACCAGCCTTGAGAACCCGTGGCAGCGTTTGCTTGCCCTGCATTGCAGAGTATAGCACGAGCACTTTGTTTTGAGAGCAAGCGCTGACGACAATAGTCAACACAAGCGGCTTTCACCTGAGACGTCGTGAATACACCTGCGGCGATCGCTTCTACATTTGATAATATCAAAGCCAAATCTGGTAATCCCGAAGGTTTCAATCCGGCTCTAATTCCTGCCGCTTGATAACCTCTTGGTGCAGTTACACCACCAGTAATTTCCTGCCAGTCTGTCATTGTTCTTCCCTCACAACTATCTCGTTGCTGAGGAGCGATTATACCAAGCTTTTGTGCTGTGTTTTTGATTAATAAATAAAAAGAGAGCTACTTATGCAGCTCTCCAGATCATCAGGGTGCATCTTCATAGCATAGTATAGCATTTTTGGCATGTTTGGTCACACCCCTCATTTATTTTTTCTCAAAAATTTTGCGGAGCGCTATTTAGCTGTTATATATGAGCCTGACAGCTTGTTTTTAAGCGTATTTCTGAATATTTCGCATTTGTTAAAGATGTGCTACAGCACGTCTTTACTTTTGTAAATTATTGTATCTGACCAGCCCTTCGGGCAAGGCAGAAGGCAGAGGGCAGAAGGAAAAGTAATATTTTATATATATTTCAACTCTGTTCTCTGTCAAAGCCGCCACAAACCGCGAAGTCTGCCGGGGGAAGCTTCCCTTGGGCTGTAGCTTCGCGGCTCTGTGCCCCCACCATACCGCAGGTTGATGGTCTCCCAATACGGTACGTCTGTGCAGGGGAAGCAGGGGGAGCAGGGGAGGAAAAAACCGTTTGTCGATCAACTCTTTCCCCCCCCTGCCTCTCTACTTCCCCTGCCCAAGAACTGCTTGCCTCAACAGATAAATTCGCGATTCCGAACCGTATTGGATGGTCTCCAATCAATCAGGGTTCAAGCCCTCATTGTATTGTCTTAAACATAGCTGCCTTTCTTTGTAATTGCTTACCGCAAACAGCGAATTGCCTCCAAAAGACCTCGAGCTTTATTTAACGTTTCTTGATATTCTTTTTCTGGCTCAGAGTCGGCAACCAATCCAGCACCTGCTTGCACGCTGACACAATTATCCCGGACAACCATTGTCCGAATTGCTATAGCACAATTCAGTTGTCCTTCAAAATCGTAATAACCGTAAACACCTGAATATACTCCGCGACAACAAGGTTCTAACTCGTGAATAATTTCCATTGCCCGAATCTTCGGTGCGCCACTGACAGTTCCTGCCGGGAAACAAGCTTTCAGTAAATCCCATGCCGTTTTACCGACGCTTAATTTACCCACAACATTGCTGACAATATGCATGACGTGAGAGTAGCGCTCAATTGCCATTAATTCATCAACCTTTACGCTGCCACTTTGGCAAACGCGTCCCAAATCATTGCGTCCCAGATCAATCAGCATAACGTGTTCGGCAATTTCTTTAGGATCACTGAGTAATTCTTTTGCTAAAGCCGCATCTTCAATCAGCGTTTTTCCTCGTGGACGCGTGCCTGCAATTGGACGTACCGTTGCTATCACCTCAGATTCGGCATTGCGTTCTGCTTTTACCATCACTTCTGGACTAGAACCAATAATTTGCCAATCTTGAAAGTGAAAGTAAGACATGTAAGGTGAGGGGTTGATCTGACGCAGTGAACGGTAAAGGGCAAAGGGATCGCCAGAGTATTGTGTTGTCAATCGTTGGGAAATGACAACTTGAAAAATGTCGCCGGCTTTGATATGATCTTTTGCTTCGAGAACGCGATCGCAAAATTCATCCGGCGTGAAGTTACTCTTGTAATCTTCTAGGGAACTGACTTCCTGACGTCCTGGTGGTTTCCACTCTAATAAAGTATTTTGCAATTCTAGGGGTGATGAGAGCTTGCTTACCATCTGAGTAACGAGATTGCAAGCTTTTTGATACGCTTCTTGTAGAGACGCGCTTTGACGTGTCTCGATATCTCGCAAATCAGCATAGGCAACAGCCCAAATTTTCCGCTTCACCTGGTCAAAAATTAACAGGTGATCAACCTGCATCCATAAGCCATCGGGTAAATTTCTCTCATCTGGTGGATAAGTTGGTACACTCGGCTCTATCCAACGAATTAATTCATATCCCCAAAACCCAAATAATCCGCCGATTCCCGGTGGTAACTCTGGTAATTTTACTGGGTGATAAGGTTCCAAGCATTCAGCTAAAACCTTAAAGGGATCGCCCTCAAATACGATCTCCGAACCATCGCGATGTTTTTGGCTAGTACGGTTGCCTCTTGCTTCTAAAACCCATAAAGGATTGCAACCGACTAAACTATAGCGTCCCAGTTTTTCTCCACCTTCTACTGACTCTAACAAAAAACTATAAGGTTGACCGGCACAAACCTTATACCAAGTAGATACTGGTGTATCTAGGTCTGCTACCCATTCCTGATACACCGGAATAAAGTTGCCACTGTTAGTAGTAGCTAGGTGTAAAAACTGCGAAAAGTCGGGAAATATCATAATTTGAAACAAGTAATAGGAAGGGAGTAGGGAATTGGTAATTGAGAAAAAGAGATGGGAGTGATAAGTAACTATATTTTACTTATCCATTCCTCATTACTTACTACCCATGACCAATTCCCTACTCCCTAACTACCCCTTGCTTTGTCTTCGCGGGACATGAGCATAACGCTGGGGCTACTCCCTACTCCCTCATTACTAATGACTAAGGAGCGTCGTAAGTCTTTGTACCACTGAACTTGAGTTGTGCAGGGCTGGGATTACTGCCGATGTTGCGGTCTACATAGCGCACTTTCTCACGACCTTTGTTCACCTTCTCTGGGAAGACGCCATCAGCTGGGTGAAGATACTGAATTTCTCCACTTGGATAAATCCGGTAAATTTTGTAGTCATTGATTTTTATTTTCCGGAGTTGTTGACCACCCAGGAAAATTGCATATTCTTTACGAGCCAAGTAGAGCAAGTTTTCCCCTTGATGCATGATGGCAGTGCCACCTGTAGGCATTTCAAAAGGCTGCTCCTTGGGGCTAGTCCAAGTGATGGCGTACTTTTCTTCTGTATCTGCTTTTGTCAGCAAGCCACCAGTACTACCACCAAATTTAGGGGTTTTTCCAGACAGTTTTTCAGCCATAAAGGTTTCTCTCAACTATACAGGTTTTCCGGCATCCTAACACCGTAACCAGACCTATGTTGCGATCGCGTCATAGACTGTAACAGTTTTTCGTTATTGGTCAACGAAGAGGCAGGGGGCAGGGGGCTTTCTCGCAGGGGAAGCAGGGGAAGCA
>JAQYWN010000006.1 GCA_029379265.1 Rhizonema sp. NSF051 | reverse complement strand
ATAATAGTTTAAGTCAACAGAAGTTTAGTTTCAAGACAAGAATTGACCTCAGGCAGGGTAACCAATACCGTTGTTTGTTGACCGAGTAGGCTTTCAATAAATAGTTTTCCAGCATGTAATTTAGCTAGTCGGATCGCTATAATCAATCCTAAACCACTTCCTTGTTGTTCGTAGAGTTTCCGCTCAAATTGCTGGTAAGCTCCGACTTCGGTTACTTGTCGGGTACTCATGCCTCGTCCCTTGTCGCAAATAGATAAGATGAAAAAATTGTTTTCTCGCACACTGCTAACCGTCACAGGTGTGCCAGCACTGGAAAATTTGAAGGCATTGTCAAGCAGTTCTTCAACTAGTTTCTTGAGATATCTTGTGGAAATCTGTATGCTAGCATCAAGAAGTTTTAGGTGCAGATCGGCTTCTCGGTTAGCGGCGCGAGCTTGCAAAATTGCTTGTTCGGCAATGATGGACTTAGCTGAGTGAGTTTGATAATTCCGAAAAGACGCAACTCGCTTACTATCTGTTGCCGCAAGTTCCAGTTCAGCATAGACTAAAAAATTTTGAATAAGCCGATGCAAGCGTTTTCCTGAAGTCCGGATGTCTTGTAGCATTTCTAAGCTCTCGGTGGATGATAGCGAACTGTATTCAGCAATCATGAGCTCGGAAAGACCGATAATCCCATTTAGAGGAGTCCGCAGTTCGTGAGGTAGTGATAAGGTAATACTACAGCGTAGTTCATTGAGTTTTTGTGCTTGTTGGTTTTCAATAACAGCTTGTTTTTCTAGTCTTGTAGCGATCGCCTGTAGCAGTTCTTTAGAGCGAAATGGCTTTGTGAGATAATCATCGGCTCCTAGAGACATCCCTGCCCGCAAATCTACTTGATCAGCTTTGGCAGTGAGAAAAATGAAAGGAGTTGTAGCGGTGAGTGGATTTTGACGCAAAGTTTTGAGGACTTCGTAACCATCAAGTTCGGGCATCATTATATCACAAATAATCAAATCGGGAAGATGGGAAAGCGCCATTTCCACACCGATTGTTCCGTTCTCAGCGGCGATCGCGTCGAAATCCTGAGCCTTCAAGAGGTCTAAAATATTGGCTCTGATAGCTGCCTCGTCTTCAACGATCAAAAGCTTTTTCATCCATTTTCCTCAGCTATGAATTCAAGGGGTGTGTAACGTCGCTTGAAAAATGCAGTGGCAGTGTGACGGTAAAGACTGTACCCACACCAACTTCACTCTTGACTGTAATTTGACCCCCATGCGAGTCCACAGATTTTTTAACAATTGCCATCCCCAATCCTGTTCCGGGAGTAGTCCCTACATTCTTAGCTCGATGAAAAGGCTCAAACAATCGTTGTAGATCTTCTGGTGGAATTCCAATCCCAGAATCCTCAACTTGAAAAATCACCTTTTCCTTTTGACAAGCTACTGTCACCTGAATAATGCTGTCTGTGGGTGAATACTTAATCGCATTCGAGAGTAAATTTGATAAGATTGGGCGTAAAAGTTTTTCATCTATGCAAGTTGTGGTGCATTCGCCTTCTTCGACAAATACGATCATGTGCTTGCTGCCCGATCCCAGTTGTATTTCCTCCACCAAATCATTACAGAACTCAGATAAATTCAGTGGGGAAGGCTGACACTCTAGTTTTCCGGCTTCCGCTTTGCCCAGCAATAGTACATCATTTAAGAGATTGGTTATCTGTTCCCCCGAGACTTGAATGCGTTGGAGATGTTCAACTTTTTTCTCCTCACTCCAGTTTTGACCGTAATCTTTGAGTAATTCGGCAGATAACAAAATTGTGGTGAGCGGGGTGCGAAACTCGTGAGAAGTCATGGTGATGAAGCGGGATTTGAGTTCCGATAGTTCTTTTTCCTGTTTTAAAGCATTGCTTGTGTCTTCCTCTATCAGCTTGCGCTGAGTGATATCACGCACAATTGCCATCACTTCATTTGATTCACTAAGCACCAACCGAGCTTCCCAATAAGTGATGTTGTTCGACTGAGGCAATTGAAACTCATAGACTTGAAGTTCACCTGTTTGCAGGGCTTTTTCAATCAACTGGAGAACTGTTGAGGCAATATCTTCGGGTAAAACCTCAATAATGTTTTTCCCCAGATATTCTCTGGCTTGAAACAAAATCTCACTTTCTTTTGGGACTTTGTAATTCACCAAAATACCATCTCGGCTAAAACGAAACATTAAATCGGGAATTGCGTTGAGGAGAGCGCGGTTGGTAGCGAAACTACTGAGCAATGCTTCTTCAGATCGTTTTCGCTCTGTGATATCCGTATGAACACCTACCCACTCTCGGATATTGGAGTCATTGTCCCACACAGGTACAGCACGTACACTCATATACTTATACTCCCCGTCATCACGTCGCAGGCGATGTTCGACTTCGTATAATATGCCGTTCGTAATAGACTTAGACCATGTCTGTGCTGTATGAGATCGATCTGAGGGGTGGATAGCGTTGAGCCACCCCCATCCCCTAAGCTCATCGATGGTTTGTCCGGTGAACGCGCTCCAACTCGGCTGTTCGGTAATAAATTCTCCCTCTGCCGAGGTATCCCAAATAATTTGGGAGGTGGCTTCAACTAGTGAACGATAACGCTCCTCGCTTCTTCTGAGCGCTGTCTCAGCAGCTTGGCGTTCGGCAATCTCGGCTGCAAGTTGTTGATTGGATGCGCTTAAAGCTACCGTCCTTTCCAAGACGCGAATTTCCAACTCCTCATTGAGATGAAGCAGAACGGTTTCTACTTGTTTACGTTCTGTGATGTCTTCTACCGTACTCAGTAGACCCACTACATTCCCTTTGATATTATGGAGTGGGATTTTGTTGATATCTTTCCAGTGTTGTTTGCCGTCTGCTGAGAGTAAAGATTCAATGATATGATATTGTGGAATATCTGTGGCTATCACACGAGCATCATACTCCCGAAAGCCATCTGTAGCTTCAGAACTCCATGGTAAATTCTCATCTGTCTTACCCACGATTTCTAAGGAATTGTCCAAGCCAGTCGCGTGTGCGAAGCTCCGATTACAACCCAGGTAAACAGAATTTATATCTTTCCAAAAGATGAATTGGGGGATGTTGTCGATCACTAGCTGAAGCATCTGTTTGGAGGAGCGAAGTTTTTCCTCAATACTGCGACGCTCAAGGACTTCGGCTAAGAGTTGGTAGTTTGTAGCTTCTAGTTGTTCTAGAGAAGGTAATATTAATGCTTGGGGAATAATTGGCATTAGGGTGATGGCTGTACACACAGAAATAAAAGCGCTCAAGGCTTTAAGGAAACCGAACAACCAGTAACTCGGGTGCCAGAGTGTCCACATATCTATAATGTAAGTGGTGCCACAGGCGATGGTAAAAGCGCTAAATAGTAAAAGTACTTTGGCATAGGGTAAATCTCGTCGTTTTTGAACAAAACGAACGAGCATGAGAGGGATGGAATAGTAGGCGATCGCACTTAGAGAATCGGAGATAATATGCAGCCATATCAACCCAGGCTTCCAGAGGTAACAATGTCCATCTGGAATAAATGAACTTGACGTCAAAACGCTTGATAAAAATTCCAGCATTAATTTTCCTAAACTCGTTTGTGCAAATCAGTTAAGTGCCGTCCGTCAACGAGTTGTCTAACGCAGCATACACCTTAAATCGCAGGCGTATTTGAGCTTGCGTTGATCGTGCAGAAATTCCATTGTTGTGTTGCAAAAACTGACGGCGCTCTGGTAAAAGTTTAAATATTGAGTCGTTGATAAATCCAGGACTTTATAGCAATCCTAAATGAAATAAGAACAATTGATACTTTTGTACTAACCTAAAGCGTACTCCTGTTTATTTATACCTTTATACCTATATGTACGGTACTTCTTTTTTAGCCCTAATTTCAGTTAGAAACAATATTGAATTTACGTAAAAAAAATCCTCGAAAAATATACTAAATTAGTAAAAACACGTAATTCGTTCGAGAAAAATAGCTGATGAATAGTATTCTCAAATTATAGTAATCAACTCTCTCATAAAACTTAGATCCGACCCAAGCCTGTCCCCCACTGTCACAATCGGTTTTCACCTGCTCTTCTGTATTTTTAATGCAGGATTTTATACAAATAAAGATTTAAGTATTGACATAAATTGTCTGATATGATGTATGCATTTTTAGCGCCTCAACTTTTGATTTTGCCACGAATGAGAGTTTTCCCGTCCACCGTAGGGGCGAAGGGTCCTTCGCCCCTACAAGTCGGAGACTACCATTATCCGTTAAATCTGTCGGGGGAAGTTTCCCCCGACAGATTTAACGTTAATACACAAGACATTCAATTTGTATAGTGCGTAAGTCCTAATACCATTTCACGCTCAGACATGATACAAATGATGGTTTCTAATTCTTTCCTCCCCTGCTAGAATGCTAGAATGCTCCCTGCTGCCTATTTGTATCCACTTTAAAGTGAAATGGTATAAAGTATGCGCCTATTTTGTCTGGCGATAACTAGTCCCAAATCTTCATAGCTCTAAAATTCGTAGTGTGACACTTTAAGGTGCGCGTGGGTAGGTTATATTAAGTAAAAAAACGTGGCGTTTTTATCGCCACGTTACGGTAGACTATTACCCTAAAGCATGAAACAAAGTCTTATACCGAATATTCTAAATCTTGAAATCAAACCATAACCTTCGTAGAACTACGGATTTTCCTTTACTGATTGCTTCGGCTGTTAGTAAGGCACTTACCAGTAAATAAATATCCAGCCGTATGTCCGAACCCAAGCGCGAAGCTCGCCGGGGTCAGCAACCCCCGGCAGACTTCGCGCTTGGGTTCGGGGAGAGAGTACTCTCTCCCCGGAGCTTCGCGACTACGACGAGAGATCTAGAATGAACTGCTGGATATTTATTTTTATGGATCCCCGTTCTGATGCCTAAAAGAAAATCCTCAGTTGAATAAACTCTAATGAATTCCCGTACCTTTAGGTCGGGGAGAATGAAAAGGGTTGCATGGTTAAGGTGTCGGGTTTCAGGAAAACGATGCTAAGAGCATAGGTTTCAAGCTTGGACGCCATGTTTCTCGTACTAGCAACTGAAAACACATTTTTATCTTCTTTTCATACTTAAAAGTAGAGCCTTGTACCCAGATTTCGGGGCTAATTCTTCCCCAAAACCCCACACCCGCTCCCCCGCTCCCGTTGTGGGCTAGGTCAATGCTGCGTTTCCATCCCAAATATTATTCTTAATTAGCTGAGCGCTTTTTCTTAGGATTACCAGGAAAAGGTAAGCCAACAGATACATGAAAATCTTCTTGTACTTTATAAGTTAAGCGACGGGAGACTTGACGAACGATTTGGTTGAGTAAGCGCTCGCCTGTCGATTGAATTAAAGATTTAGGCAATCGGTGAATAAACTTGGGAAAATGAATGTGAACTGCCAGATTTAATTCCCATTCCACTCGTGTCATCTCACTCTGAGTGTAGGGATTGTCGTTGAGTGGGTTTTCTACCAATTGTAGCAATGAGTGAAAGTCTACATCATACCCAGGAGCTTGGTAACCGGGAATGGGGATGGTACGAATATGATAAATACTTTCCTTTGGAGGCAAAAGTTCCAAACCAATTTTTGGTTCTACTTCATAACCGAAAGAACCAAAGCGACCAATTGTGAGAGCATAGCCATTCTGCTCCAAAAGTTCCACCTTCATGGGTTCAGCGCAGCGGGAAAACCATGAAGCGTGGTTGTTGAGATACTCAGCAACAGTTTTTGCAGGAGCATACATTTCCATAAAGTCGCTGTAACAACCGTGAAATTTTGAAATTGTCCCAATTGCTTCGTCACGGTTGTCTTCAGTTTCTTCAATACTCGCTACAGACAAAACAGTATCTGTGGTTTCAAGCTTTTGATATTCCTGGTTTTGAGAAAGCATAATGGATTTTTATATTGCAAACGCGTCTACCTAAATTAATCATTCCCGTCTTAGGTGCAACTTTTCGCACTAAATCACCATTTTGACCTAAACCTCAAGAAGCTGTCATAAAGTTCATCAAATCTCTACAATAGAGAACTGAAAAAAAAGTTAGGAGTTCCCTAGAAGAGGATAAATTTATGAAAGCATTCGTAGTCGGAGCAACAGGTGAGACAGGTCGTCGGATCGTGCAAGAACTGATGGCGCGGAATATTCCTGTTCGAGCAGGAGTGCGGGATATCGAGACAGCAAGAAGTATCTTGCCCACTGGTGTCGATTTAGTGAAAACTGACGTATTAGAACCACAGAGCCTGAGTGCTGCATTGGGAGACAGCACTGTAGTTCTTTGTGCGACTGGAGCAAAACCAAGTTTTGACCCGACAGGACCGTATAAAGTCGATTATGAAGGAACTAAAAATCTGGTAAATGCTTGTCGGCAAAAAGGAATTGAGCATTTTGTCCTCGTTTCTTCTTTGTGTACTTCCCAGTGGTTCCACCCACTCAACTTGTTCTGGCTAATTTTAGTCTGGAAAAAGCAAGCGGAGGAGTACATCCAGACCAGCGGTCTTACCTATACAATTGTGCGACCGGGCGGATTAAAAAATGAAGATAACACCGATTCAATTATAATGCAGGCTGCAGATACATTGTTTGATGGTAGCATTCCCCGGCAAAAAGTTGCTCAAGTTTGTGTAGAATCACTTTTTGAGCCAGCTGCACGAAATAAAATTGTGGAAATTATTGCCAAAGCAGATATACCTTCTAAAAGTTTTAGAGAACTTTTTGCCAATATTGCCTGAGTAGGGGCTTTCCTTTCCCGATTAATTTTGCTCTGGTAAGTTATCTGAGCAAACCTGCCCTTACAGGAGACCCTTACAGGAGATAGGAGGCGGGGAGACAGGAGTAGGGGCTTTCCTTTCCCGATTAATTTTGCTCTGGTAAGTTATCTGATTAAACCTGCCCTTACAGAAGACGGGAGGCGGGGAGGTGCGGGGTTAGGGGCAATACAGTTCAGAATCGCGAAATTAATCTGTTGAGGCAGGCAGGGGGGCTCTTGAGCGGAGGAGCGGATTCTTCTTTCTCCCCTGTACAGAAAGCTCCCCATCTCCCCTGCTGCCTCAACGAATAAATGTCTTAACTGAACCCCTCGAATTTCTAATCAAATGTTGCCGCCACTCAGACTTCGGGCATTGCATGCAACTAGCTCCTTCCCTCTGGCCTTAGCCTTGTCGCGAACTTTTATTCACTACAAGGCGTCAAAAATGTTTGTTATCTTTTAAATAGCTCGTATTAAGCAATTTTAAGGAGTTGGACTCTGAATAGTCTTAAACTTAAAGGCGTTGAAAAACTTATAGGACCAATAGCCTCGCTTCTTTGCTTGGTATATTTATTACAGTGGTACATACGTGATGACTTAAGATATAATCTCGATCCTGTCTTTGGGGTGAAACAGCCACCTTTAGTAATGAAAGGTGGAGATCCGTATATTCGGGCTTTAATGCGAACTATCTCAGCGAGTGAAGCCAATGCATATCGTCCTTATTCGCTTTTATATGGTGGACAACACGCTAACGACTTAAGCCGACATCCCAATACATGTATCACAATTGTCGTTGGTCCCCATCAAGGAAATTGTTCCACAGCAGCTGGTAGATATCAAGTCATCAATACGACATGGGATCAAATTGCTCGTCGCTATCATCCCAACCCCACCCAATTCATGTTTTGGACTTCTTATAGTTTTGAACCAGAGTATCAAGATGCAGTCATTTACCGTTGGCTCAGCGATTCCCAATTTTGGGGAGGAACTGACATTTCTCAACTCCTGCATCAAGGAAAATTAAATGAAGTCTTACGGCGACTATCTCCAACCTGGACAAGTTTGGGATACGGCATTGAGAATAATTCGATGAGTCGATATTTACCTCATATTTACCAAAAAATGTTGCAAGATGAACTGAAAACACCTAAGAGTGATCCATCAAAATAAATTCCTAGCAGTTCATGAGAGTGAACGAGAGTCGTAGTCGCGAAGTCTGCCGGACAGTAGATTCTGGTAGGCTCGCTTCGCGCGAAGCTCCGCTCTAGAGAGTACTCTCTAGAGCAGACTTCACGTCCTATAAGGACGGGGTTTTCAACCCATTTTTTCGATAAAATAAGCATTTTTAACAACGACAGCACGTTTGTTAATCAGCCATAATTAGGTCAAAGCATTCCTTGTTGGTAAGTGCTTAGGTAGCTTGGCGCAAAAAAACCTAAATATGTAAACCAATGTTGACATGCTCCCAAGCCCACTAACAACTACCGAATAACTATGTTGAGAGCGCAAAGCTCTCCAGACAGAATCTTCAGCCCGGACGAATTTGCCACAATTTAAAGTTGTGTTTATTCACGCCCACTTACCGAACAATGCGAAAAATACTGCTGTTTATTGCTTCTAGTCTTGACGGATACATTGCGAGGACATCAGGAGAGGTAGATTGGCTGTTCACCGACGCTGACTACGGTTATACTGACTTTTTTTCTCAAATTGACACAGTACTTATGGGTAGTAAGACGTATTACCAAATTCTCGGGTTTGGAGAATACCCATACAAAGGTAAAAAAAGTTTTGTTTTCTCAAAAACTTTGGACAATAAAACAGACAGCAACGTAACATTTATCGGAACTCATTTGACGGAGTTTATCAGTACGTTGCGTCAATCAAGGGGTCGTGATATCTGGTTAGTTGGAGGAGGAAAGACAATTCATTCTTTCATGAAACACGGCTTTGTTGATGAACTAATTCTCTCAATCCACCCAATCATTCTCGGAAATGGCATTCCACTTATTGTGAACGATCCCAGTTTAGAGACTTCCCTTGAGTTAAAAGATGTCAAGACTTATAACTCTGGATTGTTACAAGTGTCTTACTCTTTGAAAAGAAAAGTTATCTACGAAATAGATTGTTGACAAAGCCCCGAGAAAGCGGCAATCTCGAAGTAGGAGAAAATTTTTATCCCGATAGAGTGCAAAATAATTGCAGTCTTCGCTTTCTGATTGACAGGATCAATTGAAAGCCCAGCAACAAAAATTGCTTAGATCATGGCAATACACTCAATCTCGACTAAAACATCCTTAGGCAAACGCGATACTTGAACACAAGCGCGTGCTGGGGCTGTATCATCGCGAAAAAATTTGGCATAAACTGCATTCATTGCCGCAAAATCATTCATATCAGCCAAAAACACTGTCGTTTTTACGACATCGTCAAAAGTTGCCTCCGATGCTGTCAGAATCGCTTCTAAATTCGCCATCACCTGTTCTGTCTGCTTGGTTACATTTCCTTCCCCAACAATGACACCCATACTGGGGTCAAGAGGAATTTGTCCGGCAACAAAAATCATTTGACCAGAGGCGGCGATCGCTTGATTGTAAGGTCCTACGGGTGCAGGTGCCCTCTCAGTATGAATAACCCTTCTACTCATTTTCTTTTCTAGCGTCCTTTGCGCTCATCGCCTTCTTCAAGACACGAAATGTCTTCGCAGTTCAATCAACCTAACCTTGGACGTATTCCGTAATGCCGATACTGCCAGTAGTCCTGCAGAATCTTATCATGGTCGAAACACAAATTTTCAGGCACACGCCAAGACTCAAAAATTTCTATACCTTTAGCATCATCCCCTGATTTTGGTTCACCTGTTGCCGTCGCCAAAAACACAATGCTGATTGTATGCTGACGGCGATCGCGATTCGGATCTGAATAGACGTGGAATTGTTCAATCAACGTTACTTGCAAACCTGTTTCTTCCAAAGCTTCGCGCCGCGCCGCCACTTCCACAGCTTCGCCGTAATCCACAAAACCACCAGGAAGAGCCCAACCTAAAGGGGGATTAGATCTCTCAATTAACACTATTGGTCGATGAGGACGGTCACACAATTCGATAATGATATCAACAGTTGGGACAGGATTTCGATAACTCATGTAATTTGGTTCACATTTTAGAGCCAATGCAGTGCTTTTGGAACCAAAGTTAAAGCATGTGGCATGATTTTGGACGACTCAGGGATCAAAGTAACAGTTGACACTCAAATGTTAACAATTGATTCCTATCTAAAATCTCAAAACACAAATCTAAAATCGACTTTCTGTTCCATAATAAATTCGATGGAATCGCTTTCTCATATAATTTATTCGGTTGATTTATGCCTTTTCCCAGATCGAGCGGTATTTTGTTACACCCTACCTCCTTTCCCAGTCGATTTGGCATTGGGGATTTAGGCTTGGAAGCCTATCGCTTCATTGATTTCTTGAGAGAAAGCTACCAACAATATTGGCAAGTACTACCCTTAGGGCCAACTGGCTACGGTAATTCTCCCTATGCTTCATATTCAGCAATGGCGGGGAACCCTTTGCTCATTAGTTTAGAAAAGCTGCAGGAACAGGGTTTGCTATCTGAAGAAGATTTTGCTCATTTACCTGGATTTTCGGAGACAAAAGTAGATTTTGACCAGGTTGTGCAAATCAAAATGCCCTTGCTGAAAAAAGCTGGCGAGAACTTTAAAAATACTGCCTCGCCTCTACAAAAAACTGAGTTTGCTGGTTTTTGTGACAGCAAAGCATACTGGCTGGATGATTTTGCCTTATTTATGGCATTGAAAGAGGCTAATCAGGGAGCAAGCTGGCATAAATGGGAGCCAGATATTGCCAAGCGCATTCCAGAAGCATTAGAACGCGCACGGCAAGAACTGGGTACCGAAATTGGTTATCACAAATTTATCCAATTTGAGTTTTTCCGCCAATGGTCGCAAGTCAAGACTTACGCCAATATGAGTGGTATTCAAATTATTGGTGATATTCCGATCTACGTAGCTCACGACAGTGCTGATGTATGGTCTAATCCTGATATCTTTTGTCTGGATGAACAGACAGGAGAAGCGGCATTAATGGCAGGAGTTCCACCAGATTACTTTAGTAATACTGGTCAATTATGGGGTAACCCTGTTTACAACTGGGAAGTTTCGCAGAACCAAGACTTTAAGTGGTGGATTGGACGCTTTGAAGCAATGTTGGATTATGTAGATGTCATCCGCATTGATCACTTCAGAGGGTTTGAATCTTACTGGGCTGTGAAAAGAGGGGAACAAACAGCCATTCATGGAGAATGGATTAAAGCTCCTGGAGAACAGTTATTTGAGGCAATTAAACTGAAATTGGGTAAGCTTCCCGTAATGGCGGAGGATTTAGGAGATATTACGCCAGAAGTAATAGAGCTGCGAGATAAGTATGAGTTTCCCGGCATGAAAATTCTACAGTTTGCCTATAGTGCTGATGCTAGTAATCCATTCTTACCCTTTAATTACGAGCGTAACAGTATAGTTTATACTGGCACCCACGACAACGATACAACTGTAGGCTGGTTCAATCAAGCGTCAGAACACGAAAAGCATAACTTGTCGCTTTATTTAGGCTCTTACAGTTCTGACGGTATCCACTGGGATTTCATTAGGTTAGCTCTTAATTCTGTCGCTAATCAAGCCATTATCCCCTTGCAGGATATTTTGGGATTAGACACTTCGGCGCGAATGAATTTCCCCAGTAAAGCAGAAGGGAACTGGGATTGGCGCTATCAGACGCATGTTTTAGCTAAAGAATTAAGCGATCGCCTCAAATCCCTAACTATGCTTTGCGGACGTGCGCCACAACAAAAGTGATGATTTAAAAGTTAGGACTTAGGAGGCAACAGAGTAAGGAGTAAAAATTTTTACTCCTTACTCTTCACTCAAAGCCTTAATTATTTATGAGAGTGGAGTTCCTAAGACTTAGTATTCGCGGCTATTGTGAGTTCTTTGACTGCTCCAGGTTCTCCCATTTGCTTGGCTTGATCCTTGTTGACACTTACCAATACACCACCAGCATTTCCGGCTCTCACGGTTAGTTGATCTTGGGCTTTCCAGATGCGATGAGTTCCCTCTGGTAACTCTCCCTCATAAGTGATTTTGCCATCAGCTACGACCCGAATCCAGGACTTCTCTTTCAATGTCACACCGATTTGCACCGCGAGCCTTCCCTCATTGCTTTTAATCTCTGTTTTTGCAGAAGTTATTACTGGTAACTGTTGATTATTTTGGATTTTATTCGTTTGTAATTGGTTACTGTTGCTATTGTTCACTTGCCAAGTGGCAGTATTACTTAATAATTGAGACAAGCCATTGACAGAGCAGATAATTAAAAATATGTAAAGTAAGTAAAGATGAACAGGACGTAATTGCCCTATCGGTCTTTTCCACGTAGGCTTGAGGCTTACGTAGGGCGAACCAATGGGAAAGGTACTGGACAATTCCGAACCATCAAAGCCTAATGCATCAGCAAACTGGCGAATTAAACCCTGAACATATATTGGTTCTGGTAGTTGATCTAAATCACCTTCTTCGATCGCCTGCAAAAGCCGTCGGGGAATCTTGGTTAGCCTAACCATTTCGTCCAATGACAATCCCTGTTCCAAGCGTGATGTCCAAAGTTGAACACCCAGCTGTGCTAATTTTTCTGATTGTTGTTGCTCGGTTGTTTGTACGGGCTCGCGATCTTTCTTCTGAGTTTGCGACTGCATGTTTTTTTACTCTCCTTGAACCAGCTGAATCGTTAATAGGAATCTGCTTTTTTCACAATAAAGAACGCAGAACACAGGTACCATAATTTAGTAGAATAAAAGATATTTTTTGTAAGAAGAATTCACAAATTAATCTTGTACAACTGTGTGCGAAGTATAGCAGGTTAAGCTTCTCACTCAACATTGCGAATCTGATGAGTTAGCACTGCAATTTGAAAACAAATTGCATCTTTTATTCTGAGTTCTGAGTTCTAAGTTCTGAGTTCTTTTTTAATTGCTCTAAAAACTTTGTTTCATGCTCTTCGAGTTGGCGATATGCCCCCTCTGGTAAATATCCTTTCCCCGGTTGTAATTGAATTGAACCTATTGCAGTACGATGCAGCTTGATCACCTCGTATCCCAATTGTTGGGCTACGCGGCGAATCTGTCGATTTCTCCCCTCCTTTAAAATGATTTCCAAACAGCTTGAAGAAGCAAACTTTTTGATGACTTTCACTTGGGCCTTTCGTGTTTTTCTCCCTTCCAATAAGACACCGTGACGCCATATTTCTAAGACGGCATCTGTTGGATGTCCTTTGACTAAAACAGAATACGTTTTAGGAATACTATGGCGTGGATGAGTTAGCCAAAATGTTAAGTCTCCATCATTTGTGAGTATTAACGCTCCTGTAGAATCTGTATCTAGACGACCAACTGGATGAATACCTTGACTTGAACGCAATTCTTCGGGCAGTAGATCTAAGACTGTACGTCTTCCTTGAGGGTCGTGACAAGTGGAAACGACCCCAGTTGGTTTATTGAGTAATAAATATATTAAAGCTGGACGCTGTAGTGCCGAAACGAGCTTACCATCAACTGTGATTGTATCTTTTTGAGGATCGACTTTTTGACCTATATGCGCTAATACACCGTTAATCTGTACACGGGACTGCGTGATCATGTCTTCAGCTTGACGACGTGAGGCAATACCCCATTGAGCAAGAACTTTTTGTAACCGTGCATCCATGTGGACATTACTTATCAATAGGTTAATAATTAACGAATAAATAATTTTAATATATTCTTATTTTGTGATTAGTCGCTCCTGAATGTTACATTGAAAACTTATTTTCGTGCTAGTCAGTTGTTTCGCCAATACTCATCAATGGTATGCCTGAGAAAAACTCCGAAACCAGAGGTTCATACAAAAGCAGAATAGTGACAAATATTCTTACAAAAGCACTAAAGCTGTGGTTGAAAACGCAAGTCAGCCAAATATCCCAATTGGAAATAGAGATTGGAGCGAGCGATCGCCAACTTCTCTCTGGTTGTATTCCTCGGGTTTCCATTTTTGCCACTCATCCCGTTTATAAAGGTCTTCATATTACACAAGTTCAACTCGTTGCAGAAAATATTCATATTAATATCGGCTCAGTACTCAAAGGTCAAGCACTACAATTGTTAGAAATTATACCAGTCTTTGGAGAACTGATCCTGCATGAGGAGGACCTTAATGCTTCTCTTTCATCTGAACTTTTATCTACTGCTTTAAACGATCTACTGGTTCAACTATTACCAGAACACAGTCCAAAATCCAAGTCTATGAATTGGCAAAACATTAACCTCGATTGTGGACAAGCGACGATTTCCGCCACAACTACAGAAGGCAGTCCCGAAACAATAAATATATTTTTAGGATTAAAGCTACTCGGCGCGTCTGTGTTGCAACTCGCACCCGTACTCATCAAAAGCAATCTGGTAGCACTGTTGGAGGATAATAATGGACAATGTGTAGATTTGGGATCTGATGTCGATATCCAAGAACTAACTCTGATCCCTGAGAAACTCGTGTGTCGCGGACGCATTAACGTCAACCCCTAATGATTAAAAATCAAAAATAAAAGTTAACAATTCTTGATTTTTAATTATAACAGTAGGTGTACAGACTTCGCTGCCAACACTAGAGGTAGTTCAAAAGCTTAGTAGTGGCAGCAGCAGTGTCACAAAATAGTAGACTAAGGGAGCAGTAAAAATATAACTGTCGGTACGGTCTAAAATCCCTCCATGACCGGGGATCAATTGCCCAGAATCCTTGACTCCAGCATCGCGCTTGAGCATGGACTCTGTGAGGTCACCTAAAATACTAGCAATGCCGATTAGCAAGCCTAAAGCAATGCCAGTAAAAGGGGTTCTAGGCCAATTGAGGTAGTAGGTTCCAACCACAGCGACGACAACACTGGCAACAATACCAAAGATTGCGCCTTCCACCGTTTTTTTGGGACTAATGTCAGTTAGAGGTGTTTTCCCAAAGAATTTACCAATGATATAAGCACCAATATCAGCTGCCCAAATGCATAAAAAAGTGAGCAATGTTGCTGTCAATCCTTGAGATAGCAGAGTGAAATCTCGCTTTTCGCTCTGGAAAATATTTGCCCAATCATGAAGCCCGTAACCCCCTGAAGCGAAATTGTTGATCGCTCGCATCCGCACCCAATAACTTGGCAAATAACCAGTGTAAAACAGTCCCAAAATGGAAGCGGCAATATCGGCAATTGTTGCCATTTTTGGCTGAAACAATAAGTAAAAACAAATAAATGTGCCAGCAACTGGCATCACAGCATCAGCTAAACTACCATCTATGGTACAAATGACCAGTAGGACTTGGCTGACAAACATGGTAGTTTTAGCGGCAGGTGCCATGCCTTTGGTTCTTACCAAATTAAAGTATTCGTTCTGCCCTAAGAAAATAATGACTGCAAATAAGAGGGTAAAAGGCCAACCGCCTAAAAGTGTCGCCAACAAAGCAAGGGCGATCGCAACAATGCCACTAACAATTCGAGACCAAACCATAGACATATTTTGGATGCGTGGATGCGCGGATGCGTGTGGAAAGTTGCAAGGGTTCATAGCGCATTCACCCACGGGTTTCCCGCCATAAATGCTCTTGAGCGCTTTTGGTTTCCCTCGGTGGCAAACTTTCCTTTGAATGATTTTGCGGAAAGTTGTAAGGAGGAGCCAGTGCTGCAGGAAGGTTTCCCTCCTTAGGCATCTGGCATTGGTTTCCCTCCGTAGCAAACTTTTCAAGACGGGTTTCGGATTCAATCTAAAATCTAAAAATTTAATAAATTCACTCTAGTTTCTCACCACTGAGAATAAAAATGGGATTAACTGCAGTAAAGGTTTGAGAAGAACCGCGTGTTTCCAAACGGTTGACTGCCGATTGTACGATTTCAACATTTCGAGCTTGTAATTGAGCAAAGCTTTGGGAAATAGCATACAAGCTTTCAAGATTTGCTGCCGTGGCAACAACTCGACCGGATGGTAGCAAATAATGCCATGCAGCTTGTAAAATTTCCCCAATAGACCGTCCGCCTTCAACACAAACGCGATGGGGAGCAACATTCAGGTCATGTAAACATTCTGGGGCACTTCCTTCAATGACTGCAACATTGTTCACTTCAAAGCGATCGCAGTTACGTCGAATCAGGTTGGCGACTTCTTCATCCCGCTCAACAGCGATAATTTGCCCCTGCGGACACAACAAACCCACCTCTACCGGAATTGTACCCGTCCCTGCCCCAATATCCCAGAAAACTGAATCAGGGAGGAGTCGCAGTTGGGCAATCAATAGCAGTCGAACTTCCCGCTCGCTTAAAGGAATTCCTGGCAAGCGTTCAAATAGCTCATCTGAAATACCAGGTGTTATGTAAGGCCAGAGTTTGGAGGGCATACAATTAAAAATAGGAGCATCGCTATAATTCGTAATAACAAAAAAGGCGGTATGAATAAAAAAACCGTGTAGATATGCATAGCACTTGTAACACGAACACTATGCACGTCTATTAGACAGAGGCAGTTTTTCACACCCTGCCTCATTTCCATTCGACGCTTAGAGAGCGTTGGAGTCTAGCAGCATAGCTGAACTTCAATTACGAATTAGTCATTATCTTGGCATTTTTTCTTTAAATAAAAAAGTTTTCTAGTTTTGGCAATCGGCAAACAGATGAATGGTCAAGTATTAAGTGCTCGCTATGAAGTACAGCAGTTGCTGGCAAAAAAAGCAGGGCGACGGACGCTTTTGGCACGCGATTTGGTAAGTAGTGAATTAGTCGTTATCAAGTTACTGTCTTTTAGCAGTGATTTTGAATGGGACGATCTCAAGTTGTTTGAGCGTGAAGCCGAAACCTTAAAATCTCTATCACATCGTTCTATTCCTGGCTACTTGGACTACTTCGAGGTCAATTCTCCTTCCTTAAAAGGATTTGCTCTTGTACAAACTTATATCCCAGCACTAACTCTGGCGCAACATTTAAAAGCTGGGCGTACTTTTACCGAAGCAGAAGTCACAGAGGTAGCTAAAGCACTTTTAGAAATTCTTATTTACTTACATGGACAGAAGCCTCCTGTGATCCACCGCGATATTAAGCCTAGCAATATTTTATTAAGCAATCGTGGCAATAGTATCGATCAAGTTTATTTAGTCGATTTTGGCTCGGTACAAACTCTTGTCGGGAGTGAAGGTGGGACAATGACTGTGGTAGGAACTTACGGTTATATGCCACCAGAGCAATTTGGTGGACGCACGTTTCCGGCTTCAGATATTTACAGTTTAGGCGCAACGTTAATTTACTTAGTCACAGGTATCCATCCTGCCGATCTACCGCAGAGGGATTTTCGGATTCAATTCGAGCAAGCGGCAAATTTTAGTCCAGTTGTGAGAGATTGGTTGAGGTGGACGATAGAACCCAATTTAGAAAAGCGTTCAAATTCTGCACGTGAAGCTCTAGCAGCTCTTGAAAACCTATTTCAACAGCCACATCCACCAGAAATTCCTTTAGTAAACGAAATCAGAAATTCTTGGTATTGGAATGGCAACGATTGGATTAGTAAAAAACAACAACGTCACAGAAAAATTCTTTCATCACGGTTGAACAGAAGTGCGGAGTACAGGCATGAGAAGAATTTAACACCTAAATTTACTAAACCAACAGGTAGCAAAATCAAACTGACTAAAAATAAGCATTCTTTAGAAATCCTCATCCCGCCAACTAACTTTCACCCGAGGATGATATTTTTTGTTGTGTTTGCGCTTATTAGCTGGAATTCATTTGTCATAGTCTGGACATTGGTGAGTACTATTCCTTTTCCGGTCAACATCTTATTTGCTTTATTCTCAATACCTTTTTGGGGTGCTGGCTTCCGCATAGTGTCTAAGCTAGTATTTAAATTTTTCCGAAGTACCCGACTGTGCCTCAATCAAAAGCATATTGCTCTGACTTGGGAAATATTTGGCTCAAAATTCAATTGGATTCCACCAACAGCAATACAAAATATAACTAAACTCGTATATCTTCCCAGAACGTATATAACTGACTCCGACGGTCGTAAAGTGGAAGTCCCACCCCAACTTATAATCTGGGTAGGAGTGAAAAAGTATCAGCTTGGTGGTACTAAAGGCATAATTCACTCTGATCCAGAAATCGAATGGTTAGCCCATGAATTGAGTCAATGGTTGGGTTTGTCAATTCATGAAGGGAGTGGGAGTGTCGAGGGTTGGGAATAGTAACTTAATTCTTACCCACCTCTACCCCCAATACGGTTCGGTTAAAAAATTTACTCGTCAAGGCAGGTAGGGGGAGCTTTCTTGAGTAGAGCAGCAGGGGGGGAAATAACTAATTCTCTACTAGCTCTTTCCTCCCCTGCCTAAGAACTGCCTAAGAACTACTTATCCGAACCGTATTGCCTCTACCCCGACTATGATTTAAAAAAGATGTTTACAGGAGACGCTTATGTTTGGACTCGGATGGCCGGAAGTAGGTATCATCGCCATCGTTGCTGTTATTATTTTTGGACCAAAAAAAATCCCTGAACTCGGAACTGCACTGGGTAAAACTCTACGCGGTTTTAAGGAGGAGCTAAAAAACCCCAGTGACGATACTAGTGAACAGAAAGAAGGGGAATAGGGAATGGGTGATTGGCAATTAGTCATTGGTTATGGGTGATTGGTGATCTCGGAGTTATGATCCCCTTGTTCCCCAACGCCCTACTCACAAACGTCACTTCCACAGACAAAGGGAGATCAACAAAGGCGCAGTGGCTCCTCCCCACTTACTTATAACCGTGTATTAACAACTGAAGATGTCTTGTTAATTTGATCTATGGGAGTTGTGGAGGTGGTGTTTGGTTGGTGCAGCTCCTCCTTAACTATGCCACTGGCCTTGATTAACTTGATAGCACGGCTGACACTTTCAGGTAGAATCACCACCAAACTGTTGTCTGGGGCAATACTCAAAGCTTTGTTAATCGCTGCTGATTCATTCAAGATGGTTTCGTGTTGGCGATTGGAATTGACTTCTTTTATGCCTTGAGTAATTAATTCTGCCGCTGAACCTCGTGGGCGTCCTCGGGTGTCATCATCTTCTTTGATGATCACGCTGTCAAAAATCTCCGCAGCTAGTTTGCCTAACATGACAAAATCTTGATCGCGGCGATCGCCAGGTCCCCCGATGACGCCAATACGCTTACCTGAAGTCCAGTTGCGGACAAAAGTGCCCAACGCTTCGTAGCTGGCGGGATTGTGAGCATAATCGACCAAAGCGTGGTAATTACCCAAATTAAATAAATTCATCCGTCCTGGTGTTTGACTGACGGAAGCCCGAAAGGTATTCAAACCTGCACGAATCTGTTCAATTGAGACGTTTTGGACGAAGGCTGCGAGACTTGCGGCTAAAGCATTGGCAATCATAAATGGGGCACGTGCGCCCATTGTCAGGGGGATATTTTCTGCCCGTTCGATCCGGTGTGTCCAATCGCCTTTAAGTATTGACAGAAAACCGTTTTCATAGACTGCTGCGACTCCTCCCTTCTGGATGTGCTTTCGCACCAATTCCGAGTCTGGGTTCATTGTGAAGTAAGCAATATTCGCTTTAGTTTTCTCTGCCATCGCCGCTACTCGTTCATCGTCGGCGTTCAGTACTGCATAACCATCAGGAAAAACAGCTTCAGCAACGACACTTTTTAGAGTAGCCAACTGTTCAATTGTATCAATGTCCCCAATCCCCAAGTGATCGGCAGCAACATTTAACACAACGCCTACATTGGCAGCTTCAAATGCAAGTCCAGATCGGAGAATCCCACCACGAGCCGTTTCTAACACTGCGACTTCTACAGTCGGATCTTGCAGAATTACTTGGGCACTTTGAGGACCTGTGTTGTCTCCTGGCTCAACTAAGTAATCACCGATATAAGTTCCGTCGGTTGTTGTATAACCTACAACCTGACCAGTCTGTTTAAAGATATGTGCTAACAGTCGAGTGGTGGTGGTTTTGCCGTTGGTACCCGTTACGGATAGGATGGGAATGCGGCTGCATTGTTGATTGCGGAACAGCATATCCATAACTGCTCCTGCCACGTTGCGGGGGATACCCTTACTGGGAGCTATGTGCATCCGAAATCCGGGAGCGGCGTTAACTTCGACAATGACACCATCCACTTCCCGTATGGGGCGGCTAATATCTGATGTCACAACATCAATGCCTGCAATATCTAAACCGATAATTTTCACGATCCGTTGTGCCAACCAAACGTTTTCTGGGTGGATTTCGTCCGTGCGATCTACGGCACTGCCTCCCGTACTTAAATTTGCTGTTGCTCGGAGATAACAAACTTTGTCTTTGGGTAGTACCGTATTGAGAGTGTATCCTTGTTTTTCCAGAAGCTGGTAGCTGGTGCGGTCTAATTCTATTTTTGTCAGGATATTATCATGCCCATCACCGCGATTAGGGTCTTTGTTGGTTTCTTCAATCAAATCGAAGATGGAAGTTTTGCCATCACCAATGACATTAGCTGGCACTCGTTCAGCGACAGCGACTAACTTACCATCCACGACAAGCACCCGATGATCGCGCCCAACGTAATACCGCTCAACAATGACTGCTCGCGAGATTTGTCTGGCTGCGTCGTATGCCGCTTCAGCTTCTTGCTTACTTTGAATATCAATACTGATACCGCGTCCGTGATTGCCATCAAGAGGCTTGATCACGATCGGAAAGCCGCCAACAGTTTCTATGGCTTCATCCAAATCGTCCAAAAAATTGATGACTGTGCCTCTAGGTACTGGCACTCCAGCATTAGCGAGGATGCGTTTGGTCGCTTCTTTATCGCAAGCGAGTTCTACTCCCAAGATGCTGGTGTTGTCCGTCATCGTTGCCTGCATCCGCTTTTGGTTGGCACCGTAGCCTAACTGAATCAAAAAGCGTGCCCCAAGTTGCATCCAGGGAATGCCTTTTTTCTCCGCTTCTTTGACAATGGCTTCAGTACTGGGCCCTAATGCCGAATCCCGCCCTAAATCTTTCAGATCTTGCAAATCTTGCTGTAATTCAGCACTGGGATAACGACCCCGTTCGACAATACTTTGGCACAGTCTAACTGCTGCTCTGCCCGCGTAGCGTCCTGCTTCCTCATTGAGATACTCGAATACGACTTGATAAGTTCCTGGAGTGGATGTTTCTCGGGTACGCCCAAAACCAACATTCATTCCAGCTAATACTTGTAGTTCTAAAGCTACGTGTTCCATGATATGACCCATCATGGTACCTTCTCGCACTCGCATTAAAAAACCACCGCGACATCCGGGCGAGCAATAATGACCCTCCAGACTAGGCAGAGCCTCAACTAACCCTTCGTAAAAGCCGGGTATTTCATTCGAGGGCGTTTCGGCAAGGTTTTCTAAGCCGAGGCGCATGACGATCAATTTGTGGCGTCGAATGCTCCAATAGTTGGGGCCGCGTAATGTCTGGATTTTGAGGATTCTCATGGGAATAGGTAGATGGAGATTCGGAACCTAATATTCTAGTTTCTTACTGGAATTGACCGCTTAACTGTTAATAAGCAACAGTTTTTTCGTCTTACATGGTATTATTCGCGCGTTTCTACGCCGCAACTCAAAAATCAGCAGTCAACACAGTGTAACTTAAGCTACTTGCCTCCGTCAGCTGGAGATTCTGTACACTGAGGGTAAAACTGTTCGTTGGTAAAGGTGGAAGCGATCGCCGTGGCTGAGGATATGTAGCCGTAAATTGTGTAATGTCAGAGGTTCGGTTGCTCCAACATGTGGCTCGTTTGTGTGGGTAAGTTCGGTTGGATCTAAGATTGTGACACTCCCTTTTCCCATCACTTGCAGCCACCCATCACGTTCAAACATCGCACAAGTATCTTCGTCAATTCCTATACCCATGCGATCTGGATGGGAGGCGAGTGCACTTAAGAGTCTTACCATGCGATTGCGATTGTGAAAGTGTTGATCCACAATAATTTCTGGAATAAATCCCAAACCTGTTGCCATATCAACTAAGGAGCGATTTGGTGTCTCTCCGCTACCACCCCCGGCAATCATATGGTGACCCATAACGGCTGCTCCGGCACTGGTGCCTGCTAAGGTAATTTGCCCACTCCTCACCCGTTGCCGCATAATATCCATTGCTGGCGTATCTGAGAGAACGCCACAAAGGCGCAATTGATCTCCTCCGGTCAAAAATACCCCCGTACATGCTTCTAGAGATGCTTGGATGTGTGAGGCTTCACACTGCTCCCGCTCTCGAATGTCTAACACCTCTACTTTACTCGCACCCATTTCTTCAAAAATGCGGATGTACCTTCCGCCGATAATGCTTGGTTCGCGAGAAGCAGATGGAATAATTGTAATATGGCCATCGCCAGCACCAGCACGACCAAAGAAAGTTCGCAGGATTTCGCGTCCGTGAACTTTGTCTTCTGCGCCTCCGATTACTAGAACGGCGGTTTTAGTTGCTTGGGGTGTCCTCATTTCTAGCTTTTTAGCTTTTAATTGCTGCATTGTGTTCTCCTGTCAACAACTTCAGACTAATGAGATGAAGTCATTAGCCTGAGTATTCATATAACGCCTTTTGGATAGGACACTTGTCCAAATGGAACGACGGAACACGCCTTTCCAACTTAGTAGCGCTTACGTGGTAGACGCTGCAGCTTATGTAGTGTCCGTTTTTCCTCAAACTTAGCCGCCGCTCTTTCACCTGTCCCGTCTTTTCAGACGAGCGCTCACCTGAAAAATAACCTATCGCAACCCCATTTGAATTGTGAAAGATTTTTTGAGTAAGTTGACAGATGAGGAAGCCGACAAGGCATTGCGCTGCCTGACTCGAGTGAGTTTTAGCAATTGCCACAAAGATTGTGAAGAAACCAGAGTGTCTCTTCGTCATCTTTCCGCTCTTTCTCATTTTTCTTATCTTCCCCATCATAGTTCACGACTCATTTTAGGCTTGCCTGATCAACCAATGCACGGGTATTGGGGGTAAGCAGGTCTTGATAGGCTTTGTTTGAGGCTGGCTTGATGCATGTTGGAAGTTGTTAACTCAGATTATAAATTTAAATCTAGATGTGACAATATTTAAACATAAATTAAGTAGTTAGAAAAACCTTGACTCTCACAAGTGATGAGGTTTTTCCTAAATTTAGGTAGGCTTGCTGAAGAGAATCTGTGTTTTCCAGAACATCGGCATCTTTATTTCCAGACATTCCAATTTAAGATTAGTGTCATTCAATACGAATTACTGTGCGCTTTGATATAGTTACGCTATTTCCTGACTGTTTTACTTCTGTTCTCAGTTGTGGGCTTCTGGGTAAAGCCTTGGCCAAAGAGATTGCTTTTGTCCATCTGGTTAATCCACGAGATTTTACCACTGACAAACATCGGAAAGTTGATGATGAACCTTACGGCGGCGGTGTGGGAATGCTGATGAAGCCAGAACCAATCTTTGCTGCCGTAGAGTCTCTACCAATTCTCCCTCGCAGAGAGATTATTTTGATGAGTCCCCAAGGTCAAACAATTAATCAACCTTTATTGCGAGAATTAGCGACGAATTACGACCAATTAGTCGTAATTTGCGGTCATTACGAAGGTGTAGATGAGCGCGTGCTGCACTTAGTCACACGTGAGGTTTCTTTAGGTGATTTTATTCTCACTGGTGGAGAAATTCCAGCAATGACTTTAATTAATGGTGTTGTGCGCCTCCTCCCAGGAACGGTAGGCAAAGCCGAGTCTTTAAAAGCAGAAAGTTTTGAAGAGGGATTGCTAGACTATCCCCAGTATACTCGTCCGGCAGAATTTCGCGGTTTAAAAGTCCCTGATGTTCTGCTCTCGGGCAACCATGCCGAAATCGCCAAATGGCGGTACAAACAACAACTCCAAAAAACACGCTTACGCCGTCCAGATATTTTGAAAGATGGGGAGTGGGGAGAGCAGGGGGAGCAGGGAGAGAAAGGGGGCGCGGGATATTGACCGGCGTTGCCAATTCCCTATTCCCGAAGAACAACCAACTTTTCAACAATTAACCACTAACAATGAACATTCGCATTGGTAACGGCTACGATATTCACCGACTTGTGAGCGATCGCCCTTTAATTTTGGGTGGTGTCAACATTCCCCATTCTCTGGGTTTGTTGGGACATAGTGATGCTGATGTTCTCACCCACGCGATTATGGATGCCATGCTCGGGGCTTTATCTTTGGGGGATATCGGACATTATTTCCCTCCCACCGATCCCCAATGGGCAGGGGCAGATAGTTTGGTGTTATTAAGTAAAGTAAACCAACTGATTAGCGATCGCGGTTGGCAGGTGAGCAATATTGACTCTGTTGTGGTAGCGGAACGTCCAAAATTGAAGCCGCATATTGAAAAAATCCGCGAACAAATCGCGGGAGTTTTGCAAATAGAACCAAATCAAGTTGGAGTGAAAGCTACTACCAACGAAAAACTAGGTCCTGTTGGTAGAGAAGAAGGAATTTGTGCTTATGCCGTTGTTTTGCTTTTGCACGAATAAATTATGAACACTCAACAAGTCGAAAAAACGGTATATCGCATCCAGCCTGAGATTGTCATCTTAGATAGTGATGAGTTGATAATTTTATTAGCAAGAGCCTCAAGCTTATCCTACGAAACAAGGAGATACATCTGAAGTTATTTCCTGGCTAGAAGCTGGTAATGGAGCAATTCCATTAGTCATGTTTATCGATCTCGAAAAGATTCAAATTTTTAAAATTAATCAACCCAAAGATAAAGAGAATGCTATTTTACGGTTGATTGATTACTTACAAGCAGCAAAAGCGGTTATTCCCTTTGCTATGCTTGTTAATGTCGAAAATATTTTGGTTTTTCGATGGGATGGTAACAAGTTATCGGAACCAGTTCTTTGCCTTAATACTGCTGGTGTGCTTAGTCATTACGATGCCGAATTTAGCAAAAAACAGATATATTCTCTTTATCTGACTGCCTGCGCTTATAGAGGCTTGGATACGTGACTTAGCTTATCATTGGAAGTGGGAAATACCACCAGCATCAAAAGAGGTTACACAAATCGGTTGGCTACAATCTCAGTAATCCATCAACACTTCAGCGATGAAAGGAATTTTGTAATTATACTACCGAACTGCTGGAAGAATAGCTCATTTACAGGGATTTTTATGTAAATCTACAGCCTGTCTGTTTTTGATGGCACATTATTCATACAGATATCGTAGAATATTTACCTAATTAACAGAGAATTTATGACTGACACTATTACCAAAATTGTCCGAAGGAGTTGGATTTGGGTTTTATTGGCGTTTTGGATTGCGATCGCTCTTAGTGGCTGCAATCCTAGCGAGTATAAAGTCAAAGCGGCTCAAGTCACTCAGTTACTGATAGCAACTACAACAGATCCGAAAACTTTTAATTATGCTCTTAGCCAAGAAACTCCCAACATTTTTGGTTTTACTTACGAAGGATTAGCGGCTGTCAACGGAGACACTAAGAAAATTGAACCAGCTTTAGCTGAATCTTGGCAAATTTCCTCTGACAAATTGCGGTATATTTTTATCTTGCGAGAAGGATTGAAGTGGTCGGATGGAAAGCCATTAACAGCCGATGATGTCGTTTTCACTTTCAATGACATCTACATGAACAAGCTGATTCCCAACTATTATAAAGATAATCTTCGGATCGGTATCAGTAAAGCTTTTCCCCAAGTACACAAACTCGACAGCAGACGAGTAGAATTTGTTTTGCCGGAACCATTTGTGCCTTTTATGGGATTGATTGCTGCTGCAACCACAATTTTACCAGAACACTCACTCCGACAAGCTGTAGAAACCAAGCGGTCTGATGGTAGTCCAGCGTTTCTCTCGACTTGGGGAACAGACACAGATCCCAAGAAAATAATTGTTAATGGTCCTTACACTATTGAAAGCTACTCCACTAGCGAACGCCTGATATTTCGGCGCAATCCTTATTACTGGCGTAAAGATGCACAAGGAAAGCAGCAGCCATATCTTGAACGTGTGATTTGGCGAATTGTGGAATCACCCGAAACACTTTTGCTTCAATTTCGTTCGGGAGGATTAGATTTACTAGAAATTGGTCCATCAAGCTTTCAATTGCTGAAGCACGAAGAAAAGCGGGGCAACTTTACTATTGAAAATGCTGGTCCCGATTCTGGTGCAAGCTTTATTACTTTTAATCTTAACAAAGGTCGTCGCAACGGAAAGCCGCTTGTCGATCCAATAAAGTCTCGCTGGTTTAACAACGTTGCTTTTAGACAAGCAGTTGCCTACGCTATTGATCGCCAAACTATGATCAATAACAACCTGCGAGGATTAGGTGAAACGCAAAACTCGCCGATTTTTGTCCCCAGTCCTTACTACTTTTCTCCCCAACAAGGTCTTAAAACCTACGACTATAACACAGAAAAAGCGAAGCAAGTTTTACTAAGAGCCGGATTCAAATACAACAACAAAGGTCAGCTACTTGATGCAGATGGAAATCAAGTGCGTTTTACAATGTTAGCGCCTGCTAGTAATAAACCTACAGTCCCACCCAAGATTAAACAAGATCTCAGTAAGATTGGCATGACAGTTGACATACTGTACGCTGACTTCAATGTAAGTTCAAACAAAGTCAGTAACACCCTTGATTGGGAATGTTATTTGGGAGCTGTGAGCGGTAATATTGAACCACATGATGGTTATAATGTTTGGGCTGTAGAGGGTAGCTATCACCTATTCAATCAAAAACCGGCCAAAGGACAAACCCCAATCGAGGGATGGGAAGCTTCTGATTGGGAAAAGAAAATTGAAGATTTGTATGTTCAAGGCGCAAGAGAGTTTGATGAAAAAAAACGCAAAGCGATTTATGCCGAAACACAAGTTCTTGCCCAACAATATCTACCTTTTATTCACCTGACAAATTCTTTGGCTTTATTAGCTGTACGCAATACTATTCAAGGTGTAAAGTATGCTGCTATTTTCCCTTCCCCTGGCGGCTACATCTGGAATATATATGAACTCAAAGATACAAAAAACAAAGCTTAGAATATTTAACAACTTTTCAACAATCATTTTGTGTACGAATTACTTAGGACTGCTGTATGTATGCTGCTGACATTTATAAAAAAATTTTCCGCCGGAGTTGGATCTGGGTTTTACTAGCTTTTTGGATTGCGATCGCTCTGACTGGCTGCAATCCTGCTGAGTATAAAGTCAAAGCGGCTCAAGTCCCACAAATGATAGATGACATTCTCAGTGACCCTAAAACTTTTAACTCTCCCCTCAGCCAAGAGTCACCAAATATCTTTGGTCTAACGGCTGAGGGATTAACCTTTGAAAACCCTATTTCTGGGAAAGAAGAGCCAGCTTTAGCAGAATCCTGGCGAACTTCTGATGACAAGTTAAAAATTACTTTTACCTTACGCCCAGATTTGAAATGGTCTGACGGTAAACCATTGACAGTAGATGATGTTGTATTTACTTACAACGATGTTTACCTGAATAAAGCGATTCCTACTGATGCTAGAGATATTTTGCGGGTAGGTGAAAGTCGTCAACTGCCCACTGTACGAAAGCTTGATGAGCGTCGGGTTGAGTTTACCACTCCAGAACCTTTTGCTCCTTTTCTTCGTGTCACTGGATTGCCAATTTTACCTGCCCATGCTCTACAAGAATCTGTAAACACGAAAGACAATGAGGGAAAGCCACTATTTTTAACAAAGTGGGGTGTCGATACTCCTCCTGAGCAAATTATTGTTAATGGTCCATACAAGATAGAGCGTTATGATTCCAGTCAACGCATAATATTTCGGCGCAACCCTTACTACTGGCGCAAAGGACCGCAAGGGCAATTCCAGCCTTATATTGAACGCATGGTTTGGGAAATTGTCGAAAATACAGATACTTCCTTGCTACAATTTCGTTCCGGTGGGTTGGATACGGTAGATATTACCCCAGAATACTTTTCTTTGCTGAAGTCGCAAGAGAAGCAGGGTCATTTCAAAATTTACAATGGTGGCCCTACGCCCTCAAAACTGTTTTTGATGTTCAATCTCAACAAAGGTCAAAGGAATGGAAAACCGCTCGTCAATCCAATAAAATCTCGTTGGTTTAATACTGTGGAATTTCGGCAAGCTGTAGCCTATGCACTTGATCGCCAAACCATGATTAACAATATTTATCGTGGCTTGGGGACAGCGCAAAATTCTCCCATTGCAGAACAAAGCCCTTATTACTTTTCGCCTAAACAAGGGCTAAGAGTTTATGACTACAATCTGATAAAAGCGAAGGAACTGCTACTGAAAGGCGGATTTAAATACAACGGTAACAATCAGTTAGTAGATGCTGCTGGGAACCGTGTTCGTTTCTCTTTACTGACAAATGCAGGGAATAAAATCCGTGAGGCAATGGGATCTCAAATTAAACAAGACTTGGGGAAAATCGGCATTCAAGTTGACTTTACTCCATTAGCATGGAGTACTTACACAGATAAGCTCTCTAATACTCTAGACTGGGAAGCTGGTTTGATGGGTCTTACTGGCGGTTTAGAACCAAATGATGGAGCAAATGTCTGGAATCCTCAAGGCGGATTGCATATGTTTAATCAGAAACCCTCAGCAGGGCAAAAGCCGATTCAAGGCTGGGAAGCGGCTCCTTGGGAACAGGAAATTGGTAAGCTTTATATTCAAGCTGCACGAGAGTTAGACGAGGCAAAACGCAAAGCGCTTTACGCAGAAACTCAGCGAATTACTCAAGAATATTTACCATTTATCCACATGATTGGCCAGTATTCTTTGTCGGCAGTACGCGATCGCTTTGAAGGGATTAAGTTTTCAGCTCTCGGCGGCCCATTGTGGAACATTTATGAAATTCAAGCAAAACAGGATAAGTAAGACGACGAAAATAAATGTAACTTGTCTGATTTACTAATTGCCTAATACGATTCCCTACCCCATGATTTTTGCTTTTTTTTCTCGCCGCCGTTGGCTTTCAATTCTATCAACGTTAACTCTGTTACTGATTTGTCAGCTTACCCTAACCAATTGTAACCCAGCCAAATTCAAAACTGAGGCAGCACAGGTTTCTCAATGGGTGACGAGTAATATCGGCGAGCCGAAGACGTTTAACCACGCTTTTAATCAAGAATTTCCTCATGTTTTTCTGTTTACGGCTGAAGGACTAACCACCCTGAACGCTATTACGGGGAAAATTGAACCTGCTTTAGCAGAATCTTGGACAATTTCTGACGATAAAAAGCATATAGTTTTCACCCTGAGAGAGGGTTTGAAATGGTCTGATGGGGAACCGCTGACTGCAGATGATTTGATGTTCACTTATGAAGATGTCATTTTTAACAAACAGATTCCCACAGATTGGAAAGATGGATTAAAAATTGGTGAAAGTGGTGCTTTTCCCCAAATACGGAAAATAGACAACCGTCGAGTAGAGTTTATTCTTCCAGAACCCTTTGCACCTTTCCTTTTTGCAAATTCGGGAGGAGGGACAAGTTCCATCGGGATTTTGCCAAAGCATGCTTTACTTGCATCTGTTAAAGCGAAAGATGCAAAGGGCAATCCTCAGTTTCTATCAACTTGGAAAACAGATACTAACCCCAGTGAAATTGTCGTCAACGGTGCCTACAAAATAGAAAGTTATACTCCCAGTCAGCGGGTAGTATTTAGGCGGAATCCTTACTATTGGCGCAAAGATAGTCAAGGAAATCAATTACCTTACGTTGAGCGAATTGTTTGGCAAATTATTGAATCGACTGATACAATTGTCCTGCAATTTCGCTCTGGAGGTTTGGATACAGTTCAAGTCTCTCCAGAGAATTTCTCTCTACTGAAGCAGGAAGAAAAAAGAGGAAAATTTAGGATATATAATGGAGGACCTGCATTTGGTCAGAATTTTATTTCCTTTAATCTTAATAAGGGTCATAGGAAAAATGGCAATCCTGTAGTTGCTCCGATAAAATCTCGTTGGTTTAATAGCCTTGCTTTTAGACAAGCAGTTGCCTATGCAATCGATAGAAAAACAATGTTGAATAATGCCTTTCGGGGTATTGGTGTTATGCAAAATTCACCAATAGAGATTCAAAGTCCTTATAGCATTACCCCCGAAGAAGGTTTGAGAGTTTATGATTATAACTTAGAAAAAGCTAAAAAATTACTATTAAATGCAGGTTTTAAATATAATCCGAGAAATCAGTTAATAGATGCTGACGGAAATCTTGTACGTTTCAATCTAATTACTAATGCCGAAAATAAAACTCGCGTGTTGATGGGAGCGCAAATCAAGCAAGATTTAAGTAAGATTGGTATTCAAGTTGACTATAACCCTATTGCTTTCAATACTTTAGTTGATAAGCTTACTAACACTCTCGATTGGGAATGTTATCTTCTAGGATTTATTGGAAGTACAGAGCCACATGATGGAGCGAATATTTGGTTACCTGAAGGCGGTTTGCATACATTTAATCAGAAATCACAAGCATCTCAAGAACCTCTGATTGGTTGGGAGGTAGCAGATTGGGAGGCGGAAATTGGTCGTCTTTATACTAAAGGCGCACAGGAGTTAGACGAAGCAAAGCGCAAAGAGATTTATGCGGAAACGCAACGTATATCTCAAGAGTATTTGCCTTACATTTATTTAGTAGATGCTTTATCTTTGGTAGCAGTGCGCGATCGCATTCAAAACGTCAAGTTCTCTGCACTCGGTTCTCAAGCAGGAACGTTATGGAACAAATTTGAACTGAAAGTGAGTAATTAGCTTACTTAACGAATGACAAAGGACAAATCACAAATGACAGATGAAACTTTGCGATCGCTCTTAGAAGCCGTTGCCAATGGTAACGTGACTCCAGATGCAGCACAAGAAAAACTCAAACACTTGGCTTATGAACCTGTAGGCGATTTTGCCAAAATTGATCATCACCGTGCTTTGAGAACTGGTTTCCCAGAAGTTATTTGGGGACTTGGCAAAACTCCCGATCAAATTGCTCAAATTATGGAGGTGATGCGTCAGCATAACTCAGTTGTGATGGCAACCCGTATAGAACCAACAGTTTATGAAGTACTAGAAACCAAAGTGAAAGGTTTGCGCTACTACTCAAGAGCGAGAATTTGTGCTATTGCTCCTCCTACCATTGAATCACGGCATCCTGGTGCGATCGCCATTCTGTCTGCTGGAACTTCTGATTTACCCATAGCTGAAGAAGCGGCTGTTACCGCAGAACTTTCTGGTTTCTGCGTACAGCGTCTTTGGGATGTCGGGGTTGCGGGTATTCACCGTTTGCTGAATAACCGCCACGTTATTGAATCAGCATCTGTGTTAATTGTTGTAGCTGGAATGGAAGGAGCTTTACCCAGTGTCGTTGCAGGTTTGGCTGATTGTCCCGTCATTGCTGTTCCTACCAGCATCGGTTACGGTGCCAGTTTTGGAGGATTAGCACCCCTTTTGACAATGCTCAATTCTTGTGCGCCTGGTGTGGGTGTGGTGAATATTGACAACGGCTTTGGTGCAGCAGTTTTGGCAGGGCAAATTTTACGAACAGCTGATAAGCTTTCAGATCTTAGCAGTCCGTCATCAGAAGATCTGACTTATCAAGGTGCAGGGTAAGAAGAATAACTTTTGTATCCTGATTCCTGACTGTTTATAAATTTATAGTACCGTATAGCAGAATTAAAAATTCAAAAACTTTGGAAAGTTTGGATTGTAGGCTTTCTGCCAGTTCCGTATGGTAGGTTTATTTCCGCCACCGTGTAGTAGTAACGCGACTTAGTAAAATCTTTATATTTACAGCAAATATAGTTTATTTTAGAATCAGTCTAACTTGTTATATT
>JAQYWN010000067.1 GCA_029379265.1 Rhizonema sp. NSF051 | reverse complement strand
AATGAGTTATAAATAAAAGATAGGTTCGTAGTTGCGCTTTAGCGCTCTCAAACTGTTAAGAGCGCTAAAGCGCAACTACAAACATTATTATAAGTGTTCAACCGAACATGATACAATAGCACCTTTGAAAAAAAATGTAAGAAAACTAGTAAGCATGAGCAAGGGAAGTGACGCTACTCAGTCAGCAATTGAATTGAATTTTGTATACACAGGTGACAAACTCCACCGGATCACAATCGTGTCAGCTGATAGTGAGATCAACGCTGTATGCGGCTTTTCCACGCCCAAGCGCAGAGCGAGCGTCACAACGGAAGGCTGACGGCTGAAGCTTTACGAAAACTTTACAAATATCAAGTGGACAATAAAGCCAAAACCCTTTTTCTATACAGAAACTTAGTAAGTCATTATAGACATGACGATAATCACCTATCAATCTATTTATGAAAATCTTCTCCTACAAGCTGGATTTTGCTAAAAATTCTGGTTTTTCGTCTTCACCCGTCGGTACAACTCCTCCATTGCTTCAATAAAGGAATTGTCCTTTTGCCAGAAAGCCGGAAAATCTCCTTCTTTCTTAATCAGGATTGCCGATACACTACTTTGAGTTGGAACTTCAATCGTTTGAGGTAATCGCTTTGTGCTTAACCAAAACTCCCTAGCCGTTGGTTTTTGGGATGGTTGCTTTTCAAGTCTTGTATAAAATGAGGTAGAGGTTTCTAAAGGGATTTCTTTAGTGTTTAGTTCTTCAGATAATACTTTACCCAAGGATGACTCAGCGAGTTTCGCTTGCAGTTCTGTTTTGGATATTCCTCTAAGTTCAAATAGCAGAAATGGGTTATTATCTAGTTGAGAAGCAACTAAGTAGTAAACTCCGGCAATGTGCTTACAGGGATTGGCAGAGTCGGGACAGGAGCATTTTGTTTTGAAGTCTTTTCTGCTCTGGGGTAATAAGTATAGTCCTAAGGTAGAAAAGGTGTCTTCTATGTTTTCCGGCACTTCGTTAAGCAGCAATCGCGAAACGATGCTGGCTTTGGATGAAAGTTTTTCTATAGCATATTTCCATTGTGTTTTAGAAATAGGTGTAATTTCAATCGAAATATGGTAGGTTGGTTCTTTGTAAACTCCAAAGTAGGGATTGACCGAGCCTTTTACTTGAGCGGCAATATGATTTTGCTCAATCTCAAAACTCTTAACTCTCCCACCACTAGCATAGGAACGTCCGCGTTGTAGTCTGCCTTCGTCAGTAAAGGCTTCGAGTGCTTTAATGAAGCGATCGCCCCACCAAGTGCGACTAAATTTTGTCATATAGCAGTCCTTTTTAGTTGTAGAAGTATTAACCGCCAAGACGCCAAGAGCGCCAAGAAAAGAGAGAGGTAAAGAATTATTACGAATGAATTCTTTACTCGAGAATTGCGCTTTTATTTAATGCGATGAGTTGCTTGAAGGCTTGGTTGTCTAATTCTGTCAACCAGGATTCGTCACTACCGACGACGGCAGAGGAAAGTTTTTTCTTATCTTCTATCATTTGGTCGATGCGTTCTTCTAGGGTGCCGATTGCTACAAATTTATGAACAAAAACGTTCTTTTTTTGACCGATCCGGAAGGCGCGATCAGTTGCTTGATCTTCTACTGCTGGGTTCCACCAACGATCAAAGTGGAAGACGTGATTGGCTTTGGTGAGGGTGATGCCTACACCACCTGCTTTTAGAGAAAGTATAAAAACTGATGGTTCTGTATCTAATTCTTGGAATTCGCCAATCATTTGTTCGCGGCGTTTGCGGCTTGTACCACCGTGTAAATAGTAAGTATTACAGTGTAAAAAATGTTTTAAATGTTTCTCTATTTTTTCACAAACTTCTGTGAATTGACTGAAAATTAGGAGACTTTCTCCTTCGGAAATAGCTTCTTCTACCATCTCTGAGATTCGACTAAGTTTGTGCGATCGCTCTGTTGAAAATTCGCTGCCGTCCTGCAAAAATTGTGCTGGATGGTTACAAATCTGCTTCAATTTCATCAGAGTTGAGAGGATTAAACCTTTGCGTTGGATGCCCTCTGCTGTTTGTAGTTTTTCCTCCACATCTTTAACGACAATTTCATAAAGCGATGCTTGTTCTTTTGTCAAATTTGTGTATAGTTTTTGTTCGACTTTATCTGGTAAATCGCTAATGATCGATTGATCTGTTTTAAGACGACGCAAGATGAGAGGTTCCACCAATTTTTTGAGTGTAGCGGATTTAACTCTATCATTGTCCTTTTGAATGGGAATCTCGAAGGATTTGCGAAACTGCGCTTCTTTGCCAAGATAGCCAGGATTGAGAAAGTTAAAAATTGACCACAAATCGAGTAAGCGGTTTTCTACTGGAGTTCCGGTTAATGCCAATTTGTGTTTTGCTGAGAGTTTGAGAATTGCTTTAGTTTGAGCCGCTTTAGGATTTTTAATGTTTTGTGCTTCATCTATGACAATTCTTTGCCACTTTATGCCATTCAGTAGTTTTTCATCTTTGCGAACTAGGGTAAAAGAGGTAATCACCACATCATGCTCTTGACAAGCTGTTGGGAAATCCGCATTTTGCAGGCGATCGCTCCCGTGATGCACCATAGTTTTCAGCTGCGGTGCAAACTTGGCAATTTCCCTCTGCCAATTTCCCACCACTGATGTGGGAGCGATGAGTAGGGTTGGTAACAAGGCGTGGGCGATTTCACTCATATCCGCTTCCCTCTCCTGCACCAATCGGGCAATCACCTGCACGGACTTTCCCAAACCCATATCGTCTGCCAGACAGCCATTCAAACGGATTCACAAAAAATTTTGACGAACGAACTGCCAAGACGATGGCAGCGCGCCTCTGGGGATTCCTCGCGTTGAAGCTGCTGCAGATTCTCGCCGTGCAATAACTGACGTCATACTGATGCCTTTATTAGGGCATGTATTGTTAGGTTGCCTGAGAAAATTCTTTTAATTAAGAGTATTTTTTTAGCTACAGATATATTTGGACCTATGGTTAATAGCACTGAATGACTGACAAAACTTTACAATGCCTTCAATCCATTTGAACCTTTAGTGATCGATGCTCCCAGATAAATGGTATTTTTCACGTCGCGCATCTTGGCTCAACACCTACAAGGATTCGAGAAATTCCCGAAGTTTCTTAAACGAAAGGCAGCGCTCAGAACAAAGCTCTAAATTTAACATTTTTGCTAATTCAACATTCATATTGGTGCTATAACGAGGCTTTCTATTCTCTCCAACTGACAATTCAATCAGTTTTTCTTTCGGTTTCGTAATTAGGTGAGGATTTGACTGTGCTTTGCCTCTGTCCCGTCCAACGTGTCTTACAACCTGTGGATCTGACCAGAACCAAGCTTCTAATTCCTCAATTGGAATACAGATATGTTTTTTATCGCTTTTAAACCCAGAAGATGCTGAATCCAAACTTTCCAGCAGTTTCAATTCATCATTAAGGGAGTTATTCTGTGGGTTACGGTCTAAATCATGGACTATGATAAAAGCATTGCAGCCTTCATTAGACATGGCTGTCAGTTTTGCTGATAGCTTTCTCCTTAATGTGCTACAGCCTTTAGATGCCCACGATTTTATTTTGGTATTATTACCACGTACGCGATGTATAATTTCTCTAACTGTGTCACAGTCTGTATCATCTTCAGCAATTAGGGCGATTAAGCAGTTACTCATCGAGAATACCACTGTAAACCCAATCGCCTAAATCTCCTTCTTCATAAAGATACTGGACGACGTTTTGCATCTCATCTTCATGTAGTTTCCGAATATTTGTTCGTCCATTATTTCTATAAACTAGGTTAATTTTTTCTGGGCTAGTCCAAGCTACTACTTGTGGTGAATGAGTCGAGAGAATCAAATTTTCATCAAAAGTATATGTTTCAATTTCATTTAGTAACTTTGCTAACATTCCCGGATGAATTTGTATCTCAGGTTCTTCAATTATTGTCGTCCAATTAGATCGGGAGGCGGTTATTTCTATAAGGATCGATAGAACCCGAAGTGTTCCGTCAGAGAGCAGCCCAATATTAATTCCATCTAACAACACTGAAGAGATATATTCTTCACTCTTATCTTCATTTTTTGCTTTTGATTCTCCGCTGGAAATAAATTTTTGTATAGTTATATTGTCTCCAAGTCCAATTCGCTGACAAATATTTTCAAGTTCATCGAGTTCTTCCCCCTGTCTACGTAATATTTTACGTGCTAGGCTATCAGCTAGCCCAACACTGGAAGAAATACCTTTACTTGACACCGGCAAAAGAGAGGGGCGACGCTTCGATGTCTGACGAATAGGGGTTTTTCCAAGAATGCGAACTCCTCTCAAAACAGCGTAAACCCATTGCATTTCTTGAGGCAGCTGTTGTCGTATACTCTCTGAAAAAGATGAGCGTCGAAGCGAGCTAATATTTCCCAGAATAGTAACGATGGGATCATTCTTATTGTTTAAGGTTGTTACTCCAGCTTCAGTAGTCCATAAAAGCTCTTTCTCTCCATCAATATACTGACAGCGTTCATTCAAAATCAGTTCTCTTTCCTCAGGAGTTTCATTTGTAGAATCATCTATATCTAAGTTGTCAGTAATATTGGATTGAAATATAAGCTCAAATATACATCCAAGCCGACGCTCAGTCGGTGTTAAAATTTCGATGTTTAATTTTTTAGGAAGGCTATCACTATCAAATTGCCGAGATCGAGTGTTCTTACCAGTAACCCATGATGAGATGGCTTCAAATCCTTCAAGAATAGCTGATTTGCCAGCCCCGTTTCGACCAACTAAGACCGCAACTCTGTCATATAGGGACACAGAAACTTCACTGCCTAGAGCAGTCCAATCATCGAGGGTAAAAGATAAGAGACGAGGGTGACTTGTAGTCAAAATATAGTTTTTTTCTCCTATGCTGACCATTTCAGTAAATTTTAATTGATTACATCTATATTTTCTGCTGGTCTTTGTAAAGAACTGAGCGCTTCTGGATCGTCACACACCCTCCTATTCTCTTCAGCCAAGGGTAGGGTGTGTGACTAATTTTTGAAGGTAAACCGAGGATGTCTAGTAGCTTACACAAAACGCCTGAAGACGAACGCCTCTACAAAATTTCACCAATGAACATTCTTAAACGACTGCCGCAGTTGCTTTAAGAGCAAAAATCTTCTCAATTACATCTTCCACTACCTTATCAGGTGTAGAAGCACCGGAGGTAATTCCGACAACTATTTTACCTTCAGGCAACCAATTTTCTGCTACTGATAATTTTCCATCTAATTGCCGATGTTCGATGCAATTGTCTGGTTTAATTCGCTCTACAGTATCAATATGATATGAAATTCCCTTTTCTTCGGCAATTTGTTGTAATTGTGTGGTATTGGATGAATTAAATCCACCTATAACTATCATTAAATCAAGCGGCTGTTGCACTAAATCTGTCATAGCATCTTGCCGTTCTTGAGTGGCATCACAGATAGTGTTGAAGCTTTGAAAATGATTGTTCAGTTCATGGGGACCATACTTTTTCATCATTGTATGTTCAAACAACTTCCCAAGCTTCTCTGTTTCGCCTTTCAGCATTGTTGTTTGATTAGCAATACCAATTCTTTCTAAGTCTCGATCTGGATCAAATCCTGCCGAACAAGCTTTAGCAAATTTTGTGAGAAACTCTTGCCGATTCCCACCATTAAGAATGTAGTCAGCAACATATTCTGCTTCAGTCCAATTAAGCACAATGAGATATTTGCCAGCAAAGGAACTAGTGGCAATTGTTTCCTCATGCTTGTATTTGCCGTGAATAATTGAAGTAAAATCGCCTTTTTTATGCTTTTCCACTGTGTTCCAAACCTTAGATACCCAAGGACAAGTGGTATCAACAATTTTGCAACTTTTATCATTAAGTATCTGCATTTCTTGGACACTTGCCCCAAAAGCTGGTAAAATAACAACATCACCAGCATCAACAACAGAAAAATCTTTTATTCCAGCTTCAACAGGAATAAAATCAACTTGCATTTCGAGAATGCGTTGATTTACAGAAGGATTGTGAATAATCTCATTGGTAATCCAAATGCGATCGCTCTTGAAGTGCTTGCGGGTTTCATAAGCCATTGCCACTGCACGTTCAACACCCCAACAAAAGCCAAAAGCTTGAGCTAGGTGGATAGTAACATCACCACGAGTTAAGATGTAATTATTGTTACGTATTTGCTGAATTAAATTGCTTTGATACTCAGATTGTAATTGCGTGGCGACTTCTGCTTGATGACCAAATCCCTTGCGATGATAGTTCTCTGAATGCTGGAGCGAACGTTTAAAAGCTTTAGTATCCATTGGTTTTTCGTCAAAAATTGCTAATTTTCATTTTAAGAGCGCAATGGATACCATAACAGATGTCATAGATAGATGGGAATTGCTAATTGCTAAGTGCTATTCCCCATTTACCGATTCGCTTCTTTGTTCGATCTGATTGTACAACTGTAAAGCAGAACTCCAGACTAAATAGCCATTTGGATTGAGATGTAAACCATCACTACTAAGTTCTTGACGGAGATTGCCTTCCTCGTTGGCAAACAGGGGATACAAGTTGATATACTTAACGCCTTCTTTTACTGCTATGCCTTGAAGTTGTTGATTCAACTGACGAATGCGACTGTTGGGAATAGCTAGAAGTTTTGCTCGTCCTTGCCAATTTACGTCTTTAGACTGATGCGGCAAAATCGACTCTACGACAACTTCGGCTTTAGGATGCACGCTGTGCAGGTGGTGTATAATTTTCTGCTGATTGTTTAAAATGATTTCATCGTTGACTCCTCGAATCAAGTCGTTAATGCCAATCATCACAAAAATCTTTTCCGGCTGAGTGCGATCAAATAAATCTAATCTATTTAATAGTCCAGTACTCGTCTCTCCTGAGATCCCCTGATTTAACCAATTTTTGTCTTTGGGTAATAATTCAGGGGGAAACCACAGACTGATAGAATCTCCAGCCAGTATATTTAAATGCTGAGGATGTTTTAAGGCAGCAACATTTGCTTCTTGCTTGAGGATGTCTACCCACTGCGAATAATTGAGTTGGTGACGTGAACCTAACTCAGGTGTGACTTGGGGTTGAGGGTTCGAGTTGATTGAAAATGCAGTCTTGAAAAAAGCGGTCAACTCTTGATGTCGTAAAATGAGCAGGATCACCGCCAACATCAGTATGCCATTGACTGCTAAGGATAAAAATGCCCAAGTAGGAAGTGTTTTGCTCGAAGTAGACACGAGGCGTCAAATTAAGCTAGTCTTTGAATCAGATTTGAGAGTACCAGCAGTAATCATAATAATTCTGATTACTAAGTGCTGAGCGTATTATTTTTTATAGCACTAAGTAGGTCGAAAAAATAAATATCTTGTGTATTAACGTTAAATCTGTCGGGGGAAACTTCCCCCAACGAGTTTAACAGATAATGATCGTTTCCGACTTCTAGAGACTCTCGGCCGAGAGTAGGGGCAAATAGCCGAGAGCCCATACGGTGGAAGGAAAAACTCTCATTCGTGGAAAAATCAAAAGTTGAGGCGCTAAAAATGCATATAGCATATCAGATAATTTCTGTCAATGCGTAAGTCATATACTACTACTTGTACGCTATGCGATGTCGTCATTATAACCTTCTTCGCCGTGTTCGCTAATATCCATGCCTTGTAGTTCTGCTTCTTCCGGGATTCGCAAACCGACTGTAACGTCGAGAATTTTCAGAATGATCCAGGTACCAACTCCAGCAATGATATAAGCTACGGCAACTGCTCCCATTTGGATGAGTACTTGCATGGGATTGCCAAATAACAAGCCATTTGCCCCGGCTGAGTTGACAGTTTTGGTAGCAAAGAAGCCTGTAAGAATTGCACCAACTGTACCGCCAACACCATGCACAGGATATGAATCTAAAGCGTCATCCACTTGCAGTTTATGCTTAAAGCTGACAGCATAGAAGCAAGCAAAGGCAGTAATAGCGCCAATCAAGATTGCTGCTAATGGTGTGACAAATCCAGCTGCTGGAGTGATCCCTACCAAGCCTGCTACTGCTCCTGTGGCTGCACCGACTGCCGTTGGTTTACTGCGTAACACTTTTTCTAGAATCAACCACATTAAAGCGCCTGCTGCTGCTGCTGTATTGGTGGCAATAAATGCGGCTGTTGCTAACTTCCCAGAAGCATAAGCACTACCAGCATTGAAACCGAACCAGCCAAACCACAGCAAGCTTGCTCCCAGCAAAATGAAGGGAACGTTATGAGGAGGGCTGAGGCGATCTGGGTAGGTTTTCCGAGGTTTGAGTACGATCGCAGCTACCAATGCCGAAACACCAGAACTAATGTGAACGACTGTACCACCAGCAAAGTCGAGGGCACCCCAACCGCCATATGAACCCAAAAGTCCACCTTTAGCCCATACCATATGGGCAAGAGGAGTGTAGATAAAAGTTGACCACAGTAGTACAAATAAAGAGTAAGCAGTAAAATTCATCCGTTCAACAATCGCCCCCGAAATCAAAGCTGGGGTGATAATGGCAAACATGCCTTGGTAGATCGTGAATGCCTGGTGGGGAATTGTTGGAGCATAGGAAACTACGTCAACGGGATTTGAACCTCGGAGATAGTTCGTGAGTTCGTAGCCTACATGATTCAAACCCAGCCACTGCAATCCACCGACAATTGGGTTACTGGGAGCAAAGGCAAGGCTATAGCCCCATAAAATCCAAGTCACCCCAACGATCGCCATTACTACAAAGCTCATCATGAGAGTATTGAGAATATTGCGCGATCGCACAAATCCACCATAGAAAAATGCTAGCCCTGGTGTCATCAGCAAGACAAGGGCTGCGGAGATCAGCACAAATGTTGTATCGGCAGCAGTTTGAGCATTAGAAATTGCCGCATTCACATCAGATGGTGCAGCTAAAGCACTGTCTTTTAGCAGTGCGCCTAGAAGAAATAGAGCGATCGCGCTAACAAGCGCAACTTTTTTCAGCACTTATTATAACTCCCTTAGAACCCGAAGTTCTGTTTTGAAGTAAATAGATGTCAGCAATTGCTCCCCCTATTTACTATTAACAGTTCTCTATATTTAGTTGTTTGAAATTGTCAGCATTCAGCTATCATTCAAGAACTTTGTATAGCACGGAAACATAACTATGGTTCTTACAAGTTATGCAGGCGAAGAGTATTAATTGCTGACGGCACGAATGCTTACTTGAAATTTTAATCTGAATTTATTTCTTAGATTGTTCAAATAAGACTTGAAATCAAGGTAGGTTAGGAGGTAAATAAAACCATAAATCAATTCATGGTTTTTAATTGAGGACGCCTTACATCTCCCCGATTGTCCATTTTTTTCATCCACTTTCAAACCTAATACGGGTAACCCGTATTTCTCACAATTGAGAAAAAATTAATTACAGAACCTGGATAATGGGACTTAGACAAAAAATAGCCAGAAAAAAACCTCAAATGTCTATACAGAGAGAATTTGACATCGTTTCACCTGTTTTGTTGATATATCTGAGTTTCAGGCATTTTTAGGCATTGGGTGTATTTCCCCTGCCCTGTATGGTTTTGAGGCTTATTTCTTCATCAAAAATGTATAAGTCCCGTTAGGTTAATCCATGGACACCGTGATCAATCAAACCATAACCTTCACGTTTGATCACGATGCTGTCATAATCTAAAAACGTTGTGTATCCGACACACAGTACAACCTTATGCTCTGCCACAGTCTTAGTGATCATCTGGCAGTAGCTTTGTTAACTTGGCTAATTCTATTTGTGGGTTGGCAAAAACTCATAGGCTCTTTTCAGGGCATTAGTTCCGTTAGATATCTCTGAAAAAGCTTTGCCAAATCGTTGACTCAAGAATTTACCAATTTCCGCCGCACGTCGATTTAGCTCTACCTAAAAAGCTTTTTGAGAGTTACCATGAAAATCAGATAAATATATGAATCATATTTCATCATTTAAATTGAAATTTTTTTTCTTATTTAACCTCTTGCTACCCGCTACTTTTTTTATTTTTGCGCTTTACTTTATGCCTGTAGAGCAAGTATTTCAATTCGATACAAGCGATGAAGGTATTGAATTGATGAAAGCCTCACTTCACTTAGAAGGCTTTGCTCTGTATACACAAATTTGGAACGATCAGCCACCTCTTTACACTATCATTTTATCATCTTGGTTTAGTTTGTTTGGTCAATCCATCTTTGCATCTCGGCTTTTAACTCTGAGCTTCTCAACAATACTCATATGGTCTTTTTGCCAGACTTTACGTATCTATTTAGGAAACTTACCAGCAGTTCTTGGTACTTTATTGCTAGTCATTTCTTGTAATTTCCTCAGGCTTAGTGTTTCCGTTATGATTGGCTTGCCAGCTTTAGCATTGGCTATGCTGTCAATTTATATATTGACTCTTTATAAACAAAGACTTTCTAAAAGGTTAATTATTATCTCAGGTAGCTTACTAGCCCTGTCTTTACAAATAAAATTATTTACGGCATTTATAGTTCCTTTAATTCTCTTCGAGCTTGTAAAACTTAAGTTTACTAAGCATTACCAGCAAGAATCAAAGCATCATTTATTTTTTGATATTATTCTATGGCTAGCTTCTTTTACTATTGTTTTTATTCTTATTGGTCTTTTGTGTCACTCGCTCACTTACGAACAATTACTGCAATCTCATCTAGATCGCAGTGTGACAACAGTCTTTAATAAGGAAAGTAGTCTGAAATTAGCACTATCATTTTTTGTTCAAGACTTTGATTATTTCCTTTTAGCAATTCCTGCAACTATAATCATCTTTCAAAAGAGACAATGGGAAAAATCTTTTCCTCTTGTTTGGCTGTTGATTGTTTTTATTCTTGTTCTTAATCATCGACCAGTCTGGTATCATCACTACCTTTTAATCTCTATTCCTCTCACCTGGCTAGCTACATATGGAGCCACATTATCGGCTGATTTTTTTCAACAGAAGAATTGGTACTCTAACTTCAAGCCATCTCATCTCCAAAAATTAACTTTATCGGGCTTTGCCGCAGGAGCTTTAATCTTTTCAATTCTCGTTTCTCCTATTAAGTTAGGAATTATTCAACTAGAAAATCACAGATATATAGAGAAAACTCAGGACAATATTCAATTAGTCAAGGTTATGTTAGATCATAAAGAATCTACTCAATGGGTTTTTACAGATTGCCCAATTTATGCTTTTTATTCAAACTTGCTTGTCCCACCAGAAATTGCTGTTCTTTCCCATATAAGAATAGAATCCAAAAAAATAACAGATGAGCAAATCCTTTCTATTTTTGAAATTTATCATCCAGAGCAAGTTCTACTATGTAAATCTAAAACTATTCAAGGTTACCTGAATAATTATCTCAACGAATACTACTTAAAAACATATGAAAATCATGCAGGTACTCATTATTTATTAAAAAAGATTTGAGGGTAGTATATCTGACCAGTCTGAACGAAAAATTGATGCTAATACTGTCAATGGTAGCAAAATTATCATCACTTTTACTCGACATGTTTCCTCACTTGAGTTTGGACTAAACAGGTAGAGAAAAGCAGTCAGTAATGGAACTGACTGCCGTAAAATCAATGAATATTATTTTCAGATAAGATTGCTATGGGCAATGGATAATTGAGCATTATTCTTTCCTCCAATTACCCATTAAGAGCAACTTACGTCACTACTTGTGAATAAGATTAATACGCTCTCCAAACTCCTCGTTGTAACCTTCTTCGCCGTGTTCGTTAATATCCATGCCTTGTAGTTCTGCTTCTTCCTTGACTCGCAAACCGACTGTGGCATCGAGGATTTTCAGAATGATAAAAGTCCCAACTGCTGCGAAAATATAAGAAACAAGAACTGCTATAACTTGGATCACTACTTGACTGGGATTGCCATATAATAAGCCATTTGATCCAGCTGAGTTGACTGCCTTGGTAGCAAAGATACCTGTGAGAATTGCCCCAACAGTACCACCAACACCATGTACAGGATATGTATCCAAGGCATCATCAATCTGCAGTTTGTGCTTGAAGCTAATGGCATAGAAGCAAACAAAGGAGGTAATTGCTCCAATTAAGATTGCTCCTAACGGTGTCACAAATCCAGCTGCTGGAGTAATGCCCACTAAGCCAGCAACTGCTCCTGTAGCTGCACCGACGGCTGTTGGTTTACCGCGCAAAACTTTTTCGAGGATGAGCCACATTAAAGTCGCTGCTGCTGCTGCTGTATTTGTGGCGACAAAGGCAGATGTTGCTAACCCACCAGAAGCCAAAGCACTACCAGCATTGAAGCCGAACCAACCGAACCACAATAACCCAGCACCTAGTAAGATGAAAGGAACGTTGTGAGGAGGGCTGAGGCGTTCGGGATAGGTTTTCCGGGAGCCAAGGACGATCGCTGCTACCAAGGCAGAAACCCCGGAGCTAATGTGTACCACTGTACCACCAGCAAAGTCGAGCGCTCCTAACCCACCGTACAAACCTAAGAATCCTCCTTTCGCCCATACCATGTGAGCTAGAGGAGAGTACACAAAAGTTGACCATAACAGCACGAACAAAGAGTATGCTGTAAAACTCATCCGCTCTGCGAGCGCTCCGGAAATCAAGGCTGGCGTGATAATGGCAAACATGGCTTGGTAAATCATGAATGCCTGATGAGGGATTGTGGGAGCATAGGATGTTATGTCGCTATAGTTAGCGTCGGCTGCCTTGAGAGCATTTTCATAGGGAAAGTGAGGCAGATAGGCTGTTGTATCTAACTTGACTATTCCTGGATCAATAAATGCCCAATTCAAATTACCGATGAATTTACCTAAAACTGAAAGATTCGGTGCAAATGCAAGGCTGTAGCCCCACAGAATCCAGGTAACTCCGACGATTGCCATCAACACGAAGCTCATCATCAGGGTGTTAAGGATGTTGCGCGATCGCACAAATCCACCATAGAAAAACGCCAGCCCGGGTGTCATCAGCAGAACCAAGGCTGCTGACATCAGCATAAATCCTGTATCAGCAGCCGTTTGAGCATTAGTAATTGCTGCATTGGCATCAACAGGTGCAGCTAAAGCATTGCCTGTAAACGAACCACCTATCAGTAGTAGGGCGAGCGCCCCAATTTTCACAACTTTCTTTAACACTTTTTTGTCTCTTAGTATTAACAATTTTGTATTAAGGCTGAGGGGGAGTAGGGTGAAAGAACAATTCCCATTTCCTATTCCCAATTACCGAATACCTCCTAATAACCGTTTACCTTTCCAAGGTTGAGATCTTTTTAGGGTAATCTTTAGGTACAGACGAACTGCGATCAGTGATGGAAAAGTTAGGATAAGCCAAAGTACCAGTCTTGGCAAGATCTAAACCTTCAATTTCAACTTCAGTTTGAGGCGGCACAAAGGTATTTGCCTGTACATCTTGTTGGACATGAGGAGCAGTTACTGTCTTATTGCATCCAGGAGCGAAGGCGGAGCCACCTTGAGCGACAATTGTCATCATCGCAACGAGGAAGATGGCGACTAGTATCCTGGTAAAAGATTTAATTAAATATTCTACCACTGGATTGGGTTGAACTGACTCGCTTGACTGATGAGCTTGCCTATTCAATTTCATATAATCATTAACACAAGTTGCTAATTATCAAAAAGCGTCTTTTTTTTTCAGTACGAGCTTATATTTTTTAGTATTTAACCATACATAAATATATTTTTTGTATCTCGTTATACCGTTTACTGGCACTAACTAGCAACTTAAGTAATTACGTATAAAGATTTACGTCAATACTTGATTGCTTGAAAAGCAAAGTTGTTTATTGAGGGATCTACTTAACCTAGATTTTCATTGTTTAATTATTGATGTCCATTTTCACATCACTTATAAAAAATTTATATTCACATTCGCGGAAAAAACATGATCATTACAACACTTAGTAAAGCCAAACACATTCCAATTAAATCATAGCGATCAGGAACAATTCCATCTACCTTCCAACCCCAAAGCATTGCCATAGCAATAAATACACCTCCGTATGCTGCGTACACTCTACCGAAATTAGCTGGTTGGAGAGTGGCGATCGCTCCGTAAACAGCCAAAGCGATTCCACCCAAAACTCCCAACCAAATCGACTTACCTTCTCGCAACCACAGCCACACCAGATAGCCGCCCCCAATTTCAAATAAACCTGCCCATATAAAATACAGCAAAGACTGAATCGCTTGTTTCATTAGGCTATTGCCTACCATAAGTAAAAAATTGGGTGAGAGTTGAAAAATTGTCAATCGATATTGATAATAGGCTTGCTAATACTAATTTCACCAACTCTTAACTTTAGAAATTAATTATCCCTTTTTTGACTCTTGAATTCGAGCGAAGCGAGTGGTCATTTCCTTTCCCTAGAACTCAATAATTTTTGAATCTTAAACATCGTGATTTATGCAACAACAGATAAAAATATTAAATAATCTGACTTACAAATGAATTGGGTAAGGGAAAAAACCAACCCTTACCCAATTCAACACTCACGTTTGTTTGCGCTCACCTACATAGCTCAACCTGAGCTATGATTGAACAACTAGAAATTGCCACCAGTGGATTGAGGTGGAGAAACACCAGGCTCTTTATGACCAGCAGGTAAAGCTGTTGGAGCGATTAGGTACTCAGGGTAAGCTTGAATGCCATGTTCGTGCAAGTCTAATCCTTCTAATTCACCCTCTTTCGACACACGCAGTGTCTTGGTCAAACTCACTAAATACATCAACCCCATAGCCACAGCAAATGTGGAGATTGTGATAATTAGGCTACCAATGATTTGTGCTATTAACACGTTGATACCGCCGCCATAAAACAGCCCCCTTAAAGGTGCAGAGACATCCGGTGTAATAGGACCAGTTGCACCGAATTCACCAGTGGCAAACAGGCCAAGTGACAACGTTCCCCAGATACCTGCGAAGCCATGTACGGGAACTGCACCAATTGGATCGTCAATACGGAGCCATTCTAGGAGATCGACACCTAACACGATAATGACACCTGCCACTGCACCTAAGATAATTGCACCTGTCGGGTTAACCCAATAACATGGGCAGGTAATAGCGACTAAGCCCGCCAAGAACCCGTTGACTGTATAACCCAAATCCCACTTCTTCGTCTTTGGAAAACCAAAAAACAAGGCTGCCAGTCCTCCTGAACATGCTGCTAATGTCGTATTGGCAGCGACGCGCCCAATCCCTTGAAAGTCCATTGCTGAAAGTGTAGAGCCAGGGTTAAAGCCGTACCATCCAAACCATAAGATTAGACCGCCTGTCGCCGCAATCACAAGGTCATGTGGTAACATTGGTCCACCACCATCGCGTTTGAACACACGACCCAAGCGTGGTCCTAGAGCGATCGCCCCCGCTAAGGCAATGAACCCTCCAATTGTGTGTACCACTGTAGATCCAGCAAAATCGTGAAAGCCAACTCCTAATGAAGGTAGGAAATTGTCCTTACTGCCCATAGTCGCCAGAAATCCATCTGGTCCCCAAGCCCAATGTCCGATAATAGGGTAGATAAATCCAGAGACTCCAATACTGTAATACAGATCGCCGACAAACCCCGTGCGCCCAATCATTGCACCAGAGGTAATTGTCGAACAGGTATCGGCAAAGGCGAATTGAAATAGCCAGAATGCTAAAAATGCTACGCCTGTAGTTTCGTAGGTGGCTGGAGCTCCCTGCAAGAAAAACCAATTCAATCCAATGAAGCCATTGCCATGACTGAACATAAAAGCAAAGCCGATGGCGTAGAACAACAGACCGCAAAGGCAGGTGTCCACGATGCACTCCATCAAGACATTGACAGTTTCGCGGGAACGGCAGAAGCCCGCCTCTAGCATCGTAAAACCGACTTGCATTGCGAACACAAGAAATGCAGCTATGAGAGTCCAAACGGTGTTGATTGGATTAACAATGTCATTCGCTTTGACTACGGGATCAGCAGCATCAGCTGGTAACCCCATGAAAGTTGAAATGAAAGGAAATGCGACTAAGACTAGTAGTAAGATACCTGTCATCTTTCCTGCTAGAAGCATGTAAGCGTAGCGTCTCCACTCACGGTGACTTAGACGCTGCCCTAATCGTGTCAATTTGTTAACTCTTTGACTTCGCTCAGAACGCAACGACGATTTTTTCAATTTGGTGCCTGCCGCTTTTTTGGTCAAACGAAAGCCCTTTTTAATTGAAGTAAAATCTGCCTTCCTGAAAAATGCAGAAGTTTCTATAACCTGCTTTAATACTGTTTTAAACCCAGTCTTACTAAGTTTTGCTAAGGCATTAGAAGCTTTTAGCAAAGCAATTTGCAACCTCTTTTTTTTGTCAACCATGCGATAACAACCTCAATCTATCTTTTTATCCACTAGCCCCGTAACTCCTCCCGACACTGAATCAATAGATTAAGCTATGGGAGGTGTTGTGCTCAAAAAAGGGGTGCCTCCTCCAACCAATCCCAACCTGTGTTTGGGGAGTCTGGGGACAGCACACCAATCTTCTATCCGGAAGGCAATGCTACGCATATTCGTTTACTCCGTTTCAGTAATTGAACTTCAGACGGGCTAAACTGCCCAATGGTAATGCCATTTCTGGTTGTATACCGACACGTTCTTGGGCTGGTTGTTAGTTGTTAGTACAAAAGACAGTCTCGTAACATTTATTTAATATATTTATGTTTATT
>JAQYWN010000661.1 GCA_029379265.1 Rhizonema sp. NSF051 | reverse complement strand
CTATAAAATGTAGCAAAGTTACTTATTTTTAACCATTTGTCACTAAGAGTTTTGGACTTGGTAACGATATTCATGAGTCCTAACCATTCAGCCCACCTTGTGGCGCTTGTGTCAAGGGAGATACCGCTGGTAGGTAGCCCCTTTGTGAGGAAAGGGTTCTTTTCTTTAGGACTGAACTCACGATCTGCTTTCAGTAGTCAGCAATCATTCAGAAGTCTTATCGAAAAAGGTAACATAACTGAAGGTTTTTACAAGTTATGTAGGTTGACTACGGATAGCTGATGGCTGAATTCTGGCCGTAAGTAAGTGAGTAATTGTCGCGTGCGTCGTACATGACTTACAGATATCTCAAAAGGTTTCATTTAATTAAAAAAATAAATATTAACTGAATTTGTTTTAAATTCGTAACAGGGGTGAGGAAAATCGAGAAAATTATTTTCCCACTCCTGACTCCTCACTAAGATTGTTGATAGCAGATTGACAGTTTAAGTAGTGAGACTAAGAGTGTGAAATATTTCTTTTTATCTGAAGATTGGACAGTTGGTAGAGTGTGGGCATCCGATGGACTATGGCAGGTTGCCGCATGGCGACGCCAACCAGACATAGAGCAAATTAATCTTTGCCTTGTAGAACAAAACGAATTACTTTGGCTTTATCGAGTTGAAGATGCCATTGTAACTGTAGAAGTCAAGCCCAAAACACTCACAGATACGACCAATCAAGTCATTGGTCAAGTAGTCCTCAAGCGTTTAATGAGTGCCGAACAAGTTATCGAGCGTTTGGGGAGTGCTGAAGCGAGGTGTCAGCTGCAAAACATTCACTCAGTCGTGCATTAGATAGTGTTGAGTCCCTGTGGGGGCGTATGCAGTACCTCCCCACAGGAACTCACAATTATATGTAGCTTATACCAACGAGAACTGCTACAACTCTGGATTCAGCATAGTTTTACAAAACCTCCGCACGCTCCGGCTACGCAAGTACGTTTGTTGACACGCTTGCAAACAGCTCAATCAATAGTTACACTTTTTAAAATATTCTCATTTTTGTCTGGCGATCGCTACACTAAAGAGTAAACCTCCGGAAATACGTAGTGATAACTAAACGGTCAGTAGTATCGCTCTCAACCCTCCAACTCATTTGTGGAGGGACGAACGGTCCCTAATGCCGTTAATCGCTGACAAAAAAATAGTCAACCGTCAATGCACTTACCCCCTAAATTGGGGGAAAGAGCTTAACCGCAATAATGTCTGACTCATAAGACAAAGCTGTGGAAAACCTCAAGTGGCAATAACAAAAACTGAAAAATTGCTTTGTAAACATTAAGTTATCTAGGAGGAGCGTAGTCGATGGGACTACCCTGGTACCGAGTACATACAGTTGTTCTGAATGATCCAGGCAGACTGATTTCTGTGCATTTGATGCACACAGCCCTAGTGGCAGGCTGGGCTGGTTCAATGGCTTTGTACGAACTGGCAATCTTTGACCCCAGCGACCCAGTCCTTAACCCGATGTGGCGTCAAGGAATGTACGTAATACCCTTTATGTCACGTTTGGGTGTCACCCAATCATGGGGTGGTTGGAATGTAACTGGCGGTCCGACAACCGATCCAGGTTTTTGGTCATTTGAAGGTGTAGCTGCCGCTCACATTGTTCTCTCCGGGCTGTTGTTTCTTGCAGCAGTTTGGCATTGGGTTTATTGGGATTTGGAACTATTCCAAGACCCCCGCACCGGTGAACCCGCTCTTGACTTGCCAAAAATGTTTGGCATCCACCTGTTCTTATCTGGTCTACTTTGCTTTGGCTTTGGTGCTTTCCACCTTACCGGACTTTTTGGACCAGGAATGTGGATTTCTGACCCTTACGGTTTAACTGGTCACGTTGCACCAGTTGCGCCAGAGTGGGGACCAGATGGTTTTAACCCGTTTAACCCTGGTGGTGTCGTAGCTCACCACATTGCAGCTGGTATTGTTGGTATTATCGCTGGATTGTTTCACCTAACAGTCAGACCTCCAGAAAGGCTATACAAAGCCCTGCGGATGGGGAACATTGAAACCGTACTTTCTAGCAGTATTGCTGCTGTATTCTTCGCCGCTTTCGTGGTTGCAGGTACTATGTGGTACGGGAGCGCTACGACTCCAATTGAATTGTACGGACCGACTCGCTATCAGTGGGATCAAAACTACTTCAAGCAGGAAATGGAGCGCCGGGTGCAAAACGACGTTGCTAATGGTGCAACTCTATCCCAAGCTTGGTCAGAAATTCCGGAAAAATTGGCGTTCTACGACTACGTGGGAAATAGCCCTGCTAAGGGTGGTTTGTTCCGCGTAGGACCGATGAACAAGACCAATGGTATTGCCTTATCTTGGTTGGGTCATCCATCCTTTGAAGATAGCGAAGGTCGGGCACTGACTGTGCGTCGTCTCCCTAACTTCTTTGAAACCTTCCCAGTGGTCTTGACCGACAAGGATGGGATAATCCGTGCTGATATTCCCTTCCGTCGGGCTGAGTCCAGGTATAGCTTTGAACAAGCTGGCGTGACAGTGACTTTTGCTGGTGGCGATTTGAATGGTCAATCATTCACAAATCCAGCCGAGGTTAAGAAGTATGCTCGTCAAGCACAACTGGGTGAACCATTTTTGTTTGATGGCGATCAAAGCACCAGGTTTGGTGATTTAGCAATTGCAAAACCTGATGGGGTTTTCCGTACCAGTCCTAGAGGTTGGTTTACCTTCGCCCATGCTGTGTTTGCCCTACTATTCTTCTTTGGTCACATTTGGCACGGTTCTCGGACAATCTTCCGCGATGTGTTTGCTGGTATTGACCCGGATTTGGAGGAACAAGTCGAATTTGGTCTCTTCCAGAAAGTGGGTGACTTCTCAACCCGTCGTCAGAAAGAAACCGTCTAGAATTGGGAGAAGCATGAAGTTCAATTCATTTAATTTCTTGAACTTCATCCTTTATTTAGAGCGGAGGATGCTACTTACTACTAAGGGGTAAACCCTCCAAAGTTCTGATCTGCTGCTTCCGCAGCTCAGACTTCTCTCCAACAGCGCAGTGGCTCAGGAAAGATGATACGATCCGTTTTTACTACCGTGTGTTACATTGCGGTATAGCTCAATAATACTGATAGGCAGGTTAAGCAGGAACTTTTAATATGGAAAGCCTTGCGTACATTTTGATTTTGGCTCTAGCAATAGGAACTCTTTTCTTTGCGATCGCATTTCGCGAACCTCCCCGGATTCAGGGTAAAGATGAAGAGTAAGTCTTGAGTGCTAAAATTTGAATAGAGTTTAAACTCTAAGACCGCTATTACTACATGTAGTAATAGCGGTTATTGCCCAATATAGTTTCTTTGAGAAGAACATAGAATGCAGGAATAGGCTTGGGATACCAAAGATAAATAAGGGAAGATTCAGCTAAATTCGAGTTTTTTTCTCTGAGGCAGAGCTAAGAGAATCGGCTCAAGAGTTACCTGACTCGCTACTAAATTATCCAAAAATATTCCAGTTCTGAGTCCTGAATTATCAGTTCTTACTCTGTCATTTATGATTAATCATCTGTCTGCTACAAATGATTCTTAATATCTGATATAATCTACGATCTGGAAGTGGATGCCTGTCCAGATCTGCTTTTGTGCGCTATTATGGTAAAAAGTGTCGTATAGATTGCCAACAAAGCAGTCTGTACAGATTTATCGCGCTTGAGCAAAACCTTTACGGAGAACAAACCCAGGAAACAATCAGCATGGTCAATCAGAAATTAACCGCTACTGAAATTGGATTTACTCACGACGATTTCGCTGCTCTACTTGACAAGTACGACTATCACTTTAGCCCTGGTGATGTGGTCCCAGGTACAGTTTTCAGTATAGAGCCTCGCGGAGCTCTGATTGACATAGGTGCAAAAACAGCAGCATATATACCTATACAAGAAATGTCTATCAACCGGGTAGATACCCCGGAAGAAGTTCTCCAATCAAATGAAACGCGAGAATTTTTTATACTAACAGATGAAAACGAAGATGGTCAGCTAACGCTTTCCATTCGCCGTATCGAGTATATGCGTGCTTGGGAACGAGTACGGCAGTTGCAAGCAGAAGATGCTACAGTCCGTTCTGGTGTTTTTGCAACTAATCGCGGTGGAGCGTTGGTACGAATTGAGGGATTGCGGGGCTTTATTCCCGGTTCTCACATTAGTACCCGCAAACCTAAAGAAGAATTGGTAGGTGAAGATCTGCCATTAAAGTTTTTAGAAGTAGATGAAGAACGCAATCGCTTAGTACTATCCCATCGTCGAGCGCTGGTTGAGCGTAAGATGAACCGCTTAGAAGTCGGTGAGGTCGTCATTGGTACGGTACGTGGTATCAAACCATATGGTGCATTCATAGACATCGGTGGTGTCAGTGGTTTACTTCACATTTCAGAGATTTCGCACGAGCATATTGATACACCTCACAGTGTGTTTAATGTTAATGACGAAGTGAAAGTCATGATCATTGATTTGGATGCAGAACGCGGAAGAATCTCCTTGTCTACTAAACAGCTCGAACCAGAACCGGGCGACATGATCAAGAACCGTCAACTGGTATATGATCAGGCAGAGGAAATGGCTGTTAAGTATAGAGAGCAGTTGCTTGCCAAACAGCAAGGTGTTGCTGCTGCTCCTGCTGAAGTTATTGATGAAGAAATACCTGCGGCTGTTGAAGATGAAGATATACCTGCAGCTATGGAAGAAGAAATATCTACAGCTGTTGAAGATGAAGATATACCCGCAGCTATGGAAGAAGAAATACCACAAGCTGTTGAAGATGAAGATATACCCGCAGCTATGGAAGAAGAAATACCACAAGCT
>JAQYWN010000660.1 GCA_029379265.1 Rhizonema sp. NSF051 | reverse complement strand
TATCCATCTTATTCAATTTCATAATAAGAGGAACACAGGAGCGTTATTCGTATTTTATTGAAACTAGCTATATAGCACTTATAAATCAGTTGTGAAATTCACTCGACTTCTTTTCTTAATGTTCTTATCTTCTCTTCTCTCCGAGACGCTTCCCGAAGGGCCGCTCCGCGAACGTATTCATCGTTAGAGGTGGCGTCAGCTAAGGAAACGGACACATTTCAAGGGTGGGGAAAACCTCCCACGCAAGTTTTTATCATTTCTTAGTTACATGCATTTGGGCCATAGCCTGTCGCACCTAGTAAGGTTTTCACACTAACGCAAGCTCTAGGATTACCTGTAGTTCGAGGCATAAATGTAATGTTGTAATTTAATAATCCACTGACCTGTGGACTTACCACAGAACCATCGTAATTAAACTGTACTCGATTATATCCATTAGAACTTTGAATCATAGTGGACGTAAATTTTATATACTTAGAATCTTTGTCAATCAAGGGTTGCCAAGTTGTCGTTGAACAAGTGTTATCAGAAGGAACAGGTTGTGCAGATGATAAAACTTGGGTACCATCATCGCTGAAGCAAACTTGCCAGGAAGTTTTTTCGCGCTGAGCATTAGCTTGAGCATTACGTATTAATGCTAAGGTTTGTTTTTGTGCGGTACTCAAACGCTGTCTATTCATAAATCCCAGCCACCCAGGAATTGCGATCGCTGATAATATGCCAACCATAATAACGACAACAAGTAATTCGATTAGAGTGAACCCAGCTTCTGAAGACATTGATAGCGATTGATTCTTCATCTTTTATGTCAAAACTATTAATTATTGAGGAACTTTATTGATCACACCACGGATAAGTACTTGGGTTTGCAAAACTGGACGAAAATTATCAGCTGTTACGCCTGGTTTTCCGTTAGCGTTACCTCTGAGATAAAGAATTACATCTTGGTTAAGACCAGTTGGAGTCGTTGTTAATGTTGCTGTAGTTGGGACAGCAGACCTTACACAAGCAAAAAAGCTATTGGAGTTAGCAGTTGTGGCTGTAGCCTTCGGACTAGGGACATAGTTTCTAGTTGAGTCACATGGAGGAACATTCACACCAGTTGCATTAGGAGCATCGACAAAATCTACTAAAACATCAGGAGTATTGCTTGCCAAGGGAGAAGTAGCTTGTAAGTTAGTAGCAGTATTAGCAGTAGCATTAGTTTGAAGAGGCCATGTTTGAAAAATAGTCCCGCCTTCTTTTGATGGGTCTACATATCCTTCTGATAGTATAAGGTTGCTAGTATCTCTATACTTATGTAGTGTATACCTTGTAATCCTGGATTTTCCCGACCATATGTTGCTAGAGTTTTCAGTCGATTGTAGATAAACCACTAGTTCATACGTGCGACGTCTTATTAAAAGGTCGTTGCATTCTTGTTTTAGTGCATCAGTAGCAAAAGCGCTACAATTGGTGGGCATTTGATTGTCAGGTATTGTTTCCGGTTTCCAAAAAGCTATAACAGGTGTCTGATTAGCAAATGTTGGCAGATAATTTGCTAAACCTGGGCAATAGTTTGCGTCTTGAGGATTCCCTTGAGCCGTGTTTTGCAGACAATTACCGTCATAGACATACACAGCTTCCCGTAGTTCTTTTGAAATGAAATCCGAAGCCCTTTGCATTTCTTGTTGAGTTTCATCGCGAGCAGCTTCTCGATGGTCTATTTGTAGGATCTCTATGACGAGTGATAGTAGAACTACAATTATCAAAGAAGCAATGATAATTGCCACTAAAAGTTCTATAAGGGTAAATCCTGCTGTTTTGCTTTTTTTAGAATAGACCCAGAACCAATTCAAGAGAAATTTCAAACGTTTCGCGGTCATATTGATTGAGCCTGATTAAAACAGCAAAAACTATCTACAGATACAACTATGGTGATGGTTGTAAGAAGCTTCTATATTGAGTTAAAGAATCTTTGATATCGCTACGGACTATTGGGGTGTACATCACAGCTAAAGGGAACTGTCGCTGATTTCCCTGCTCTGTCGTGAACTTAAGAGAGGCTTGAGTTGTTTGCAAACCAGATTGACCTTGAGCTAAGGCTGAATAAACCCTTACTCCCATCTGAAAGGCAACGGCTTGCGCTGGAGTTCCAGAATTTATTGCTCTAGTGCGGAATGTTTGGACGTAAAATTCAGGTTTGCCATCACCGTTGATGTCAACGGGACAAGCATTAGACGAAGCAGGGGTAGTACATGTTGTTGTAAATGACGTAGGTGCAAGGACTGCATCTGGTGAACCTGTTCCCCCATCAGGGGGTAATTGGTCATTAGTGTAATTTCCCCTCTCGACTAATACTCGTACTTGATCGACTTGAAGTTGAGCCAGTTGCATTGCCTGTTCAGCTTTTTGATTTTGAACACGAGTACCTACTGCCAAAAAGATTGGAGGAGTAATTGATACAACAAGAACAGTAATTACAATGATCGCCATTAGAGATTCTATGATGGTAAATCCCTGTTCAGAGTGGCTTTTGGCAAATAACGTTTGTAACTCAACATAAGTTTTGAGTTGTCTTAAGCGATCTGAGTCTCGTCTTCCTAGTAGCATTTTATTCTCCTTTTGCTTAAAGCTTTAAGGACAAGTGGCAGCAGGATCAATACGATTACCAGCAGTATCTTTCCTTGCACACCGCAAATTCTTCACATACGAGTCGTCCAAAGATAATTCACGGTAAACTTCACTTCGAGTTGTCCCGGAAATGGCGAAGCGCTGAGCTACAGGACCGGCTGTTTGATATTGTAGAGCGACATCATAACCCCAAAGGCGGTTTGGCGGTTGGTAGTACCGTATATATTCGTTTAACGTATCAGGGGTTTGACTTGGTTCCCACGCATCTTGGTCATAACTACCAGTGGCTTGAGTGCTGAATCTTAACTGTATGAAAGCTCCAGACAGAAAGAGATTTTGCCCACCCCAGTTTTCAATCATCCGGGGGAAGTTGTGGAAACCTCCATAAGACTGCCCTCCTTGAGACGGGATAATATTTTGGACGATCGTCGCATTTACACGGGTTTGGGTCGCAACAGCAAGACATTTCAAACTTGTACTGCACTTTCCATCTACATTTGCGAATCTTAAGTAGCTATCAGGGGAATTGCCATCACCACTAGGTAAGACTTCGTAATCTACCGACGTATTATCAGCAGACTTCTTGTACTTTGGTTTACCATTAACAGAAACTTGAACAGGAGATAGGGGGTCAAAGAGATTTTCTCGCACCCAATCATTGTTAGTAGATGCTTTATTAGCACCAAATACTGTGTTGTTAGTTATGGCAAAGTAAGGACGGTTTTGGTTGAGATAAGAAGTCCACTTTGCTGCGGTATTGCAACCATATTGGTTAGCTATGTTTAACGCAGGAGGAGTCGTTGAAGAAAGGGGATCGGAGCCAGCGTAGATAATACCATCCTCTATACTGCCGTCACAAAAGTTATTTGAAAGGATAGCGACAGCATCACCAAGAACCTCAGTCGGACGCCAAAACTCTCCTGACGTTGTAGATGTCGGTACGGTAGCAAATCTATCATCTTTCGTTGTTCTGTTGTAGAAGTTGCTCCAGTCATTCAGAAGCTTGCCATCAGGTGAACTGCCTTTGAACTCCTCCACTAAACTGCTGGTGGTATTAGTTCCATCAGTGCTATGGAGGTTAAAATCTCCTTGAATATAAACAGGATTATCAGAAACAAAAGACATCCCTGCAGAGCTGTTACCGCGATTTATACTAGAGCCATTTTTCAAGCGGAACCCATAAGGACGACGATCTGGATCAGGAAAATAGTCTACAGGTTTGGTCGTAATACCGTTGTTTGTTAGGTTGACTGTACTGATATCTGGATCTTTAGCACTAGTAGGGCGTGCATCCATCGTCGTTGTTCCTGTAGGAATTGCAGGTCTAGCAATCCCATCTTCCCTGACGGCATCTTCCCGAAAGGCGTAGACAAGACCATTAGGAGGAGAAGCGTTAGTATTCGTGGCGGTATTGTCGTTAATAGGTAGCCATGTATCACCACCTGGAGCGGATGTATTTCGCAGCAGATTTAGATCAATGTCTAACGTTCGCACATTCATCATCTCCCGACCGTTAAACAAAGCGGCATCTTTGAAGGCGACCTGGTAGTATTTCGTATTATTACTTGCATCAACATACTCAACTAAGTTGTTTAAGTTGGGCGTGTTGCTATTCGGTAAGCTTCCTGGCTGACCAGGAATCGTGTTAATACTGCTGGTAACTTCAGTTCTGGGAATATTCCAAGTACCTGTATTTGGACTAATACTGATGCTTGTGAGATCTAAGTCTGTTACAGCTTTGTATGTGTAAGGAGCGCCAGTTGTTGGTAATAGATTATTAACTGCATTTATATATTGGTCTGACCGACGCAATTCGTCGGCGTGAGGAAGCGTTGGGAAAATGTAATACAATGCATCATATTTGACGTCAGAAGCACACAGTTTATCTAAAGCAGTTGCTGATGCATTAAATGTCGTTATATTACTACAAATGTAACCAGTATTATTTATTCGATCTAATTTTACTTGTTCCTTTGTAGCAATTAGCCGTGCTAGTTGAATCAACTGATTCTTTTTAGAGCCGTACGTAGGGTCACTGTCAGTAATGTAGTCATTCAGTGCTTTTATAGCTTGATCTGGTTGTTTAGCTAAAATACCACTGGCTTTACTTGCTAAAGCGCTATCTAGATCATCTAGAAGTTGCGTGTTACTTGGTCCCCAGTTTTGGCTGTAGTCATAGCTGTTAAGATAGTTAGGAATGTGGATTTAATAAAGTGCAAAACTTGGGGAAAACGTAGTAGGTTTAAGA
>JAQYWN010000659.1 GCA_029379265.1 Rhizonema sp. NSF051 | reverse complement strand
ATGTTCTATCATCAAAAAATACAACTCTTTAGATTTTTGACAGTGGTAAAAAACTCAACGGTCAAACGATATCGAGGAGGAAGAACAATAAACATTCCACCATCTGGTGATTCAGGACTAATCAGCATCAGAGAGTGTCAAACCCTTTTGGGTATTAGCAGCAATGTCACGCTGAATGTTTATCTAAAAAACCTTGGCTTTTACGGTCAGCGGTTTATTAGCTGGGAACAGTTTAAAGATATTCTCCAACTGCAAGTGTTTCTAGGGCTGAAACACGGGTATAACAGCAAAGAAATGTACTTAACCCTGAGGCGGGAAAATTCTCTACAGCCCATTTTTGAAGAATATGGAGTCAATATTGAAACTCGATTCGAGAGGTTAAAGGATGACTACAACAAACGGCAAGCGCAGAAATAATAAGTTACCAGAGACTGTGCAAACTCCAGATCCTACTGAACTAGTGCAATCCACAGAGCATTTAGAGCAATTACTAGCAAGCGATCTACCGTCTCAAGATACTGCTGTAGAAGGCGCTGTAAAGCCTTTAGAGCAGGCACAAGCAACTCAAGAGACAGATACCTCATTGGAGGCAGATCATGAGCCTACAAGCCTTACAGAGACGCCATTATCAGCCGAAGAATTATTAAAGCAAGCCAAACAACAGTCCAAAAAAGACGGAACAGTTGCGGAAGAAGCGGAGCAGGGGGAAGTTGGTGCACAAAATACAGCGATCGCACCAAAAACTGCCTCATCTGAGGTAAATGCAGCTCTTACTCAGGCAGCACAAAATCTAGTTCAACTAAACCAGGAAGCTAAGAAAAAGCGGATTGAAACTGGTATCCTTGAAGGCTTAGAAGACGCTAAGGATCTTCGTCTTGGAAAGCAGCTTGGAACCTTGCTATCGCTGGCAGAGGCTGAAAAAACGGATGTAGAAGAGCTTGCTCAACAACTGAATAATCTACGTTCTCACACTGATGCCCAGACTGTAGATGCTGTTACCGAAGCAATTAAAGGACTTGGTATCGATCTAGAAGCGATCAGGGAGGGAAAGCTGGAATCGACAGAGGAAAAGAAACCTTCCCCTTTAGGATCTATGTTGTCAACCAAGCTCCCAAGCAAAAGCGGCAGTTTCAAAATTCTCTAAATCTATCAGCAGCGGCAGCAATAATGGTCTTGACAACAGCCATAGTGCTTGCAGCTATTACATCTCGAATCAAGACAGCAATTCCAATTGCTGTAGGAGGCGCAATGTGCGGTGCCGGAATTGCGATCGCTCTCCAAAGAAACAAAAAAGAAACCAGTTAACGAGCCAGATCTAGCAGGTAACTAGACTGCTCAACAGTATCCAATAGGAGGAATTAAATGGCAGATACTTTAGCAGGAACTATCGCCACGTTATCAACGATTACAAGCTTAGGATACGCAGGATATGCAGTCGCATCCGCTGCTGTTGTTTCGGGCGCTTTTGCAATACCTGTAGTCGCTACAATTGCGGCGATCGGCTTAATTGGTGTGGGTTACAAGCAATTGAGAAGGGCATAAAACTACCAAGAAACGTGCTGCTTACCTATTATCAAATAGACTGAGAACCATGCAACAACACTATTGTGGATTCTTCATAGACGCTGAGGATATTGCATTGGGCATTTGTCCTGGTTGTTTGAATAATTTAGTTGATACACATCACTCTCTTAACAACTTTACCCTAGAAGAGTTATCGAACTTGCTATGCCCAGGAATTGAAATTATGGCAAGTTCAACTAACAACTACCAGGAAAGAATCATTATCAATAAAATGCCTGAAGAAATCTTGATGGATTTGAATCCTCTCACTGGAGCTTACGAGGTACAAACTGTTTAGTATAACTCAATAAAGTTATTTTTCATACGGTTTACTAAATAAATACCCGTACTTGCCTTCAAAAGTTCAATGCTTCAATTTTACCTGTTGCGGCTGTTGCAGTGAGGGTAAAGGCGAAACGCAACAAGGCGCAACAACCGCAACAGAAGTTTTGACTCCTGAATCTAATTTTAAGAGAGGTAATCGAGTACACACGTGAAAAGCACAGCCAAAAGGCATGAGATCAGAACAGAAACGGTGGATTACACGTTCAAGGATGGCGCGTCCGCCTCCATCTTGAAAACTGAAAGGATTGAATCAGGAATTGAGTCAGAAAAAGTGAATCCCTATCTCTTTATTTTGGGGATTTTCATCCTCTTTCTCACAAGCAGCTACTGTCTTGTTCAGTTACTTACTTCGCAAAGAGAAACAAAACATGAAGTTCAAATCAGACAAACCAACGTCTACAGGGTCATCAAAGAAGACAGCAACAATTATTAAAAGTTCCGGCGAGAAAGCGACTACCAAAAAAGGCTCTAATAACTCGTCATTCAGTGTGAATACGAGCAGTTTTACAGGTACATTATCAGATATTGTGCCCGGAGAAATGCAAGGATGGCTCGGAGAAATAGGACAACAATTGGGAGGAATTGACCTGAATCAGCCTCTAGGTTGGTCCAAGGAACATGTTATAGAAGCAAACAAAATTGCTTCTGGTTTAGATAAAAAAGTTTTGGAAATGGCTGAAGTTAAAACCGCAGTCATGAAGTATTTAGCCTATTCCATGAAGGAAGCTGAATTCAAAGCTGACATTACTGTTGCTATGGCTAAGGCTAAAGGTTTTATTGACCAACAGCAAGCTAAAGCATTCTTAGCTTATACTTCGTACTTGCGAAAAGCTGCCAGACTAGAAAAGAAGGTCCAAGCAACGCAGCAAATCATTGATACTGCAAATAACGCACTGGAACAAACCTTTGATGCTCGAAAATCGAACATCATGGCCGCTGTTAACCAGCAAGCGAAACTTACGCAAGGAACAGCAGCCGAGGTAGAGAACTTACGCACTCAGCGTCAAAAACTACTTGCACAGCACAGGCAGGAGATGGCGGCTTACAAAAATGAGCTATCTACAGGTCATCTACAGCCTGTAGCCAGCTGAAGAAGAGGCAGGGAGCAGGGGGAGCAAAAGAGAAAACCTGAAAGGCAGGGGTTTGCAGCAGTCAAAAATTTCCCTTGATCTTTCTTTTCCCCTTGCCCCCAGCAAGACTGCACCCCTGCTTGAAAAGGTCAGTGTATTAGCGAGGGGAAGTAATGAGCTTACGGAGTGTTGAAGAAATCAACGACGAAAACGCACCAACGCCACTTGCAGAACGTTATCAACATATAGCCAACTTTGGGGAGTTCATTGTCCTGTTCTCGGTGGGTTTAGGTTGCTCCTTTGCCGCGTTGCATAATCGCTCTTTCGAGGTTGTCCTGGGGTTTGGGTATGCGGTAGCGATCGCATATCTGGCACTTGAATTCAGCAATGCGCCGAGAGCTTCGCTGTTCCGTATAACTGGAATCACGCTAGGAGTGATTCTGGGATTCAGGGAGATTTTATTACTGTTCCCTCTCCCCATTGTGCATTCAGTGCTGGCGATCGCAGGAGGAATCTTTATGTGCATTAAAGGAGTGAAATGGTTTAGGGGATATTTCTCATCATGAGCCGTATTCATGTCAACAGACAACTTCAACAAACAGCCTGTCTTCTCGGTATCGGGCTTTGCATAGGTGGTGCATTCTTAGGAATACCAGATACTTACAACACATGGAAATTCGTCCGAGAACCTGCCGGAGATTTATTTGGACAGCGCCGTACAGAGACATCAATTTATCGCATCGACGAAGAAGTTCCTACAAAGAGAAAGCCTTACAAAAGTATTCAAGGTCAATCCCAGAGAAAATTAACAGGTATGGTACTTCTTTTTTTCGGGGGTAATTTGGCATGGTACTTCGGTCAGATGCTCGCAGATGAATTCGAGATTATCGAAAAGCGTTGTTACACCATCCGGCAAAGCGAGTTTTTGATAGAAGATACCACATTGCGGACTGGCACTGAAGTCCAGCAGACCATGATCGATATGGATATGCTCAACAAATTGGCTTATTTTCAGAATGGCTTTCGACCAGATAACGTGACTTACCTTCCTCCTGACACAGAAGAAGAATCAAAAGTGCAGGATGGTGACAGCGACAAATACCCTTTGTCTGCCAATGGGTTCTTTATGTGGCTACTAGATCGCAATTACCGTCAGGCAAAGGTTCGGGATATTTGTCAAAAGTCATTCAATAACTCCAAACTGCCCGCTGAGCAAATTCGCGGTTTTGTGGAAGAACTGATTGTTCAAAAACTGGCGGAGTGGATGGATGAAAGCAAGAGTGAATTCCGACTTCTTAATGTCAGTTCATGAATATTATTTTTGGAGAGCGATCAATGGTTTATAACAAAGCGGACGGTACTGGCAGCGGGTTTTCGTGGGAAAAACAGTTACGCTTCTTACAAGCAGAGCCTGGCGAAATCTTGAGGAAATCGCGCACACACAATTAAGAATTCTCGAGAAATCATCTTCAGAGAACAGGGAATACTACAACTATGTTTTGGACGATTTAACGCAGACGATCAACAAATCTTCGGTCAATAATCCTGAGTTCGGGTTCGATGATGCTCAGGAAATAACCAGAAGCATAATGAAAAAACATAGACTTGAACACATACTCGATCCATTGACCCCACCAGACCCAGTAAAATTTTGGTGCTATCTCTGTGAAGACTTCACCTAAAAGAGATTGAAACGTTTGGAAACCGTGTGTTTTTAAACCACGGAGGAAAAACGAACGGCTAATAAATTAACCTTCAATATTTCTTGCACATTCCTCTACTAGCTTACTTAAGCTTATTCCTTGTTTCAACACACAGGATTTCATTTGATCCCAAGTACTAGGTGTTACAAATAAAGGTCTACTTTAGTTATAATTCATCATGTACAAA
>JAQYWN010000658.1 GCA_029379265.1 Rhizonema sp. NSF051 | reverse complement strand
TTCCAAATTTTTTTCATCAATCCTCAAAATCAAAATCACCTCTATTTAATCTATACTCGTGTTCCAAATCAAAAGGTGTGCGAGTTGGATGTAGAAAATCTGCCATAGCTAGAAACCTCATGTATCTATAGCATGCCCGTGTGGAGATTTCCCCCTCACACTCTTCCCAAATTGCATAATCTCTCAAAGCGCACTCGCGAAGGTACTAACTGAAATTATCAAACATTATTCCGTCCATCCCTCTAGTTTTGATAAATCGATTGGTTTTGGTAGCTGCTTAGGCTTGTTTTGACTTGTTTCAGATTGTCTGATTAGTTCGGTTAAGCGTGGTGTGATTTTAGTTGTTTTCATTGGTTACTCTCCTTTGTGTTTCTCTATGAGTTCCCGTAGTTCTGTAATCCCCCAATCATGCAATTCAAGTCCAGTAATTTCCTTCCAAGCCATTGCTAGTGTCGCGTCGTTGGGGTAGTGTCCATACTCTTCAAAAATTGAGCAGTACCAGTTGGTTATGACCGATAGCAAATTAGGTTTGATGTCTTGAGTGTTGGCGATCTGTTCGGTATCAACATCTTCAGCTTGAGTGTCCTGTTCAATTGTGATAACAGGTATTGGTAGTAATGGTAAAACTGTTGTTCTAGCATCGGCATCCATCTGCTTGATAACCACAATCACACGTCCTAAATTTTTAGGCAATACAGCGTGTAATTTCTTAGCATCAACCTTGATTCTTTTAGCATTAAAATCACTAGGATATTTAGTGGCAGAATCGTAAGCAGCTTTCTCGAAAAGTAACCAATCCATCTGTGACAAATTAGCTGAATCGATGCCCGTATTCTCTTTCTTGAGTGAGTGCATAGAGATAGTGATGTTAATGCCATACTTCCGTGCCTCATCTTGAATACGTCCTATCACATCAAGAAAAATGTCAAACTTATCATTATCGAGTTGACGCTTGATTGTTTCTTCTTCATCTAAAATGATTTTGATTCTTGGTACATGTGGCGGTTTGAGATTGTTTTCAATTCGTCTATCGAGTTCCTCAATCACATTAACCATCTGCTTATAAATGTCTTCAGGCTTTTTCGCTACAACATACTTTTTAAGAACGTCTAATGGTAAATTATTCAGCCATTGACTTTCAGGTTTCTCGGTAGGGTCAAAGTGTGGATCGAGGATAAGTAAAGTGTCATTGGGATTCTCTAGTAGATATCTTGCAGCTTCATATTTGAGGTAATAACTTTTTCCACTCCCACGACCACCTACAACGACCTTAGAACCTGCTATAAACTCAGAGTCGAGCCAAGTTAGGTCAATTTTTGTCTTAGTCTCTACAGCTTGTTTCTGTTGCTCTAACTGTAGGGTCTGTGGGGAGATCGCGATTTCTGGTATTACTTGCGCTTCAACCTCGACATCATCATAGGAAACCGACCGGGTTATTAATTCAGTAATCTGGAAATCACGACCAAATTTTTCTTGCGCTCCATCGGACAAAGTAGAGATTGTGTCAGCCAGATTTAAACGATTGCGTACAAACTGGATGTTCCGTTCGTAGTCAAAAACGCTTTTGATAGTCCCTTTGAAATGTTCTGTGTTCAAGTCGTTGAAAGATGTGTAGCGCTTTTCATCTTTATCTCGGAGTTCAGACAACAAAGCAGAAGCTACACCCAACATTGCACCCATGCCTAGCTCTTTGATTTTTTGGTCTGTAGCTTGATTAGGGACAAGTAAAGCAGTAAGCGGTAAACCGATTGATAAGGCGGTGACTGCTGATTGAAAAAGTCTTTTACGCCAAACTGTTGCTTCTAGTTCGGAGACTTCTTTTGAAAAAATACCGTTCCGTTCTTTGTCTAAGAGATTAGTCATCCTACGTAAACTCCTACCAGAATAGCAACGACCAAAAAGACAAAATCTTGAGAGTTGTAAGCGAACGCCATTGACCATGCCTCTTGAATGTCATGAGCTTCACCGCCAACTCTAATTTTTGAATACGCTTTCCAAGTGTCAGCTAAGAGATAGAAAGAGTACAGAAGTATCAAGACACTTGCATCAAAACGAGCTAATGGGTAATAAGCAGCAATTGCACTGAGAAATGAGAGAAAGCAGTAAGATGACCAACGCAGAGAGAATTTTTTGATAGCCATAATATTTTGATTGGGGTAGAGGCAGTGTTACCCGCCTCGTTAGTCGGGTTAAGTTCTAATGCTTGTTTGAAATCACCGCGTAGCTTCTGTGTACCTGTAATAGCCTTGGGGTCGTAACCGCTTTTGAGAATGCTGGAACCGTTGCTATTGTTAGATTCGTTAGCTGGAAGATTGTCACCAAACATATGTTCTGTCCTATTGGTAATTGTGGATAACTAGTCGCGCAGTCTGTGGGGGAAACAAGGCGTGATTAACAGCGCTTAAGGCAGATGAAATAATAAAGACTGCAACAGCAAGCATTGACCCAACAAAGATTAAAGTAACGCCGTCAACTCGTTGTCTAGCTTTAATTTCGTCTGATTCCTTCTGAGACTTTTTAGCTGTTTTGTAATCAGAAGCATTGATGAGGGATTGCAGTAGTTCTTTAGTTTCCTTACTGACATCCCCCTCAAAAGTTAGCTGTCCGGTTTCCAGTAGTTTGAAAGTTACCTGGGGCTTGTTCGGTTCGTTGTCTGATTGGTTCGGGGTGGACATGGATAGAGAACTCAAAGTACAGAAATATGAAGGGAAATACAGTCAGGAAAAAAGCTGCAAAGCTTAACCAATCAATGTCTTTACGCTTTAGGTACTGCAAGGAGTTTGAGACTAGCGCGGACACTGCTTTTGAATGACTGACGGGATACCTCCAGTTCCCTAGCAAAATTGTTTAACCCTGTAGACAGTGCATCAGAGATTTCTTGGTTAGCTTGCGACTGTTCGTGATTGATGTCTGCAAGTAAAGTCTGTATTTTGGCTTGACTAGCTTGCTTCTGAAATTGGATGTAAGCACTGATAGCACCCCTAATGTCTGAGAACAGTTCATCAGTTTCGGTAGCTTGTGAGTTGATATTGCTAGCGATCACCTCTACATCTGAATCAGACAAAGCAACACCGAGTACAGATGCTTGACTAGTAACCATTTCAGCTTTCTGTTGGTAACTAATGATATTTGGTGTGTCCACTGATGGGAGTGATTCGAGTTGACTTTGGCTAACTTCTGCCTCATTAGTCAAAACAGAAATAGGCTCGGTTTTTGTACGATTAGCGAAATGTTGGATTAACGGTTCGATGCAAGTATCTGATTCAATATCTTGTTCAAGCAAGATCGCAATTTGTCTGATTTCATAAGCGGGAACTGTGACGTTATACTTTCTCAGTCCGTTTTGAATCGCCTTAAGTGGAGTAGTGCTAGGCATTTGAATGCTCCTTTTTGATTTGATAAATAAAAGCTGGAATTGCGATAATTGCTAATTCTTTTGAGTTGTAAATACGATTTTTACGATATCCTCCAACAGGTTGAAACCATCTACTAACTGTCGGTTGCGTTGGGTTAATATTTTGAGATTTCAGATAATACTGAAAATGCAATCCAGTTAGATTTGGTGAAGTTTGTAGATAATCAGCAAAAGTCTTTAGTTTAATTCCTAGTAATTTGAAACTATTTCGATATCTAGGAAGATGTTTTGATAATTCCAAATAACTATTGATGTTTACTTCAGAAAGTTCTAGTCCTGCCTCGGCTAATCTGTTTTTGACTCGCGTCCAGTGTGTATCCGATATTTGTTTTCCTAGCCGCATCTGGTAATAGTGCCTGACTGATTCTACATACATTTTATTCGCTCGCGGGTTTCATTAGCTCTATATCTACACTCTAGCTATACTTTGACTATAATTCAACTACTCTCTAGATATTTTTTGATTAGAATATCTTATGCAAAACTCTCTCTTTAGTAACTTTTTAGTATAGTTAGAGTGACCTTTGAGTATACTTATAGTGAAAACACGGGAATCTTATATGGATAAAAATCTCAGGCTATACATTACTGTTAGTCCGGCTAATATGGAACTTCTTAAAAGATGGGGCGAGTTTCATGGCAAAACACCATCTGAGCTAGCTGGTCAAATTGTCGCTTCACGATTAGAAGCTGACATAGACACCATTCTGAAGCTTGATGAGAAACGAGCCGATTTAGCATCGTCAGGACGTGACGTAAACCCAGAAGAGTAAAATTTAGGCGCTCAATATTGATTCGTTGAGCGCCTTACTTTATTGGTATTTTTATACAGTATTTGAAACACAGAAATTCACTTCGATTTGACCAGCCAACGAGAGAATCAGGGTTTGAGTATTATTTTCTGACCGAAAAATAACCGCTCATTGATTATCAGTGCATTCACTTTATAAAAATGCATCTGCTGTAAACACAAAAATTGCTGGTCAAGCCCGGTCAAAACCTGAAAGTATCATGGCAGCTCACTTATTTTTTATGCGTACCCACCTGCATAATTTTTTTATTCCACATTAAAAACCCCTATTTTGGGGTAATTTATGGATTACAGCAGTTTTATTGTTGGTATGAAAATCAACAGGCACGGTAAAGCCAAAATCCTCTCGCAGTCAGAGATACAACAGCTTTTCAATGAGGGGTAGCAATCTGACTGTGACCGGGCTTTATTCGGAGTTTGCCTGTATACAGCTTGTCGTATCAATGAAGCATGTACCCTCAATACCCAAGATGTTTACGATAAAAAGATGCGTGTCAGGAGTGAGATTATTTTCCGTAGACACAATACTAAGGGGAAGAGAATTTGTCGTGCTTACCATCAATAAATTAGTTATTTAATATACTTTTAGTTTTCAGTAGTGGTAATTAGCGATCGCCCATTTTTGGATCCACCTCACAAAATCGCATTGC
>JAQYWN010000657.1 GCA_029379265.1 Rhizonema sp. NSF051 | reverse complement strand
ATATGAAATTAACTTTATCTTAACTTAAACTGGAATCAAGAAAGTTCCAGCGATATAAGCTATTGATCTATGTCTCGGAAAAACGAAACTACTGTTCTTGTTTTGGCTCTGCTAATTACAGTGGGATTAGTAGGAGGTGGTGTTTGGTTATTGATTAAACGCTTTGGCATTGACTTGGGTGGTTTATTTCACAATCAATCGCAGTCAGTAGAGCAGTCTACTAATGTCAAAAGTTTCTCCTCCGTGCGAAACGTTCCTTCTGGGGTATTTAACTATGGTGGTAGCACGACTTGGGTATCTATCCGCACAACAGTAGACCCAGTTATTCAATCCGTCTGGCCTCAATTTCGCTTACGCTACACCGATCCTGATCGCGGCGCTCCTAGTTCTGAGACAGGTATTAGTATGTTGTTGGACAATCAACTGTCGTTTTCTCAGTCCTCTGTGCCAATTGCTTCGGAAGCATATCAGCAGGCACGACAACGGGGTTTTACCCTCAAAGAAATACCCGTGGCAATTGATGGAATTGCGATCGCTGTCAACCCCAACTTAAACATCAAAGGTCTGACAGTAGCTCAATTCAATGACATTTACACAGGCAAAATTACCAACTGGAGTCAAGTTGGTGGTCCTGATCTAAAAATTATCGCCTACGGTAAAAAAGACCGGGACAAGAATGCTACTGTTATCTTGATGCCGACAACAACTGAAGCTTTGCGCCAAGTCGCGATTAATCTAGGGGCTATTTACTACACCTCAGCACCATTAATAGTATCGCAGTGTCACGTTAAGCCTTTGCCAGTAGGTCGTAACATCAATGAACTTGTTCCCCCTTACAAACCGCCTTTTGTCCCCCTGAGACAGTGTTCGCAACAGCGCAACCAAGTGAATACAGAAGCCTTTCTCAGTGGTCAATATCCCCTGAGTCGGCGATTACTGGTAGTTGTGAAACAAAATGGTCAAATTGACCAACAAGCAGGTATTGCCTATGCTCAATTACTGCTAAGCGCTCAAGGTCAAGAATTAATCACAAAGGCTGGATTTGTTGGCATCCGCTAATTCCGGATATTATCGCGATGTAAAAAACCAAGCCTTACTTATGATTGCTAACTGAGCAAGAAATAAAAGTGTCCGGTTTTGCTCTTTAGTTTCTAGAAGTCTGTTCGATGCTGTCAAACAAATCTTTATTTAGCCTATAAATAGCAGGATAGTGAGATTTAATTCTCATAATAGAAGAAATAATATTTATGGCGGGAACATTGAAAAATTCAGCCATTATATCATCAAGTAACGTTTTCCTGTCTTCTTCAGAATCATGAAGACTAAAATAGTCTGCTAAACAAAATTCTGCCAATCTCTGGCAACTGTAAAGTATCAGTGAATCCTGTTTGAGGAGTTCGTACTGATCGAGAGCAGCAATCATTTCCTCTACTCGTTCATACAGTTCTTTAATATCGAAATCGCCCTTGTCGAAGTCCCTAGCAACATTTAAGAAGAGAAGTGCTGCTCTTAGTATATAAATATCACTCAGTTTGGCACCCACCCTTGCCACTTCCAACCCCAAATTCGCGAATCGACTTGCTGCGTATTGTCTGGCTTCATAGTCAGGTAATAAGGATGCAATGATCTGTGCTGTTTCTTCTATTTTGTGTAATTGGCCATTAAAAAGATAAACGCGGCAGATAAAGAGCATAGCATCAAAATCATGAGCATCAACTTTTCCATCAGCACCAATAGCAAGTTCCGCCCAAGCCAAAGCCTCTGCGTACCGCTTTTCATCAAGGTAAGTTCGAGCTATCTCTAGATAAGGCTCAGAATTAAATGATTCTAGTTTTATAGCTCGCTGAAAGCATTCACGAGCGTTCTGATAGAGTTCAGTATCAGCATCTTTATCTTCCAAAAACTCAGCTTGCTGTTTGTAAACATGACCAAAGTTACTCCAATAAACTGCCACATCTGGGTTATTTTTTGTTAATGAGCGGTAAACTTTAATTGCAAAATCCCAATTTTGAGTATGAATGTAACAAAGACCTAATAGATTGCGAGCATCATCAGCAGCAGGTGCTAATACTAGTACCTGCTTTAATAGGGAAATGGCACTTAGACATTCTTCTACATTCATTTTCTCTTCAGCTTGAGAAATCAAATTTTTAATTTGACTACCATACTGCTGAAGAGAGTCATAATTATCTCTGGCTTTTGAATCGTAAAGCGTATTGTAAGCTGTCCGAATCTGTTTAAATTCTTCTGGATATTTTTCAGGACAATACTGGCGAACTAACCGGAAGTAAGCTCGTTTAATTTCATCCGATGAGGCTTGAGGTGATACTTCTAGTAACTGATAAAGTTCATATGTCACGTTACTTGACTCCAATTCGCGCACTTATAATATCCTCTGCGTAATTATTACCTTATACTCCAGATGCTTATATAAATATGCTGAGCAGTTTTTTCTTTTTCCTAACGGATATTAGTTGCTTAAGCCTTCAATTAAATACGAATTCAGAATTCCGAATGATTCTGTTATGCCGAGTAATCTTCCATGTTATTTTCTAAGTCAAATAAACAATCTACTAAGAGATCGCCTGTTCTTTTAATTTCTAAAGTATGATCGTTGACTAAGTATTTTTTAAGATCCATGACAATATCAGATAATGGTGACCTTTCTTGAGGAGGAATTTCTGCCATAAACCGCTCTGCTTTATGAATTAACCCTTCATATTCTTTTGCGCTCGCATTTTGCCTCCACAGTTCTTTGAGGCGAAAAGCTGCATCAGCTATATCTTGGTTATCCATACGGATGGTAGATTGAGCATATTCTAACTCAATACTTTTGTTAATATTAGGAATAGTCGCTCTTAGCTTTGCAATACCATTAATGTCATAAGAAAACTCCATTTTTACCGGATAAGGATTGCCATCAACAGATGGAGGAATATCAATAATTTCTGCAACAATACCTGTATCAATAGCATGTACAGGGAGCTTTGCCTTACCTGTATTATCTTGATATAAACGAACTTCAACTCGTTTTTGATCTGCTCTTAAAAGAGTATAAGTTTTATGAGTGGAGTAAGGAATTGTTGTATTTGGCTGAATGAGAGGTTCATAGGTTAGCATATATTGTCTGCCCACTTCACTAACAACTTCAATTCCCAAACCAAAGGGAGCAACATCAGTAAGAATAATGCCTGAGTCGGTGTCGATTGAACCTTGGATTATAGCAGCTTGAATAGATGCACCAATGCCAACAGCCAAGTCAGAACCAACATCTGGTGCTTGCCCTTCTTTGCCAAACATCTCAGCAACAAGTTGGCGTACAGCAGGGATGTTTGTCGTACCACCTACTAGCAATACCCGATTAATGGTGCTAGGACGCAGTTTCTTGACATTCAGTGCTTGCTTAATACACTGTCGGGCTTTGTCTAATAAAGGTGCGATCGCCACCTCAAACTCTAGGCGTGTCACCTCCACCTCTAAGTCAACAGATTTACGATTCTGAGTGGCAAAATACGGAATTCTGACTTCATGCGAAAGCGACTTGGAAAGAACTATTTTGGCTTTTTCTGCTGCTTCTTTGAGTGCGCCATAAGCTTTATCAGAAATTTCTGCTTCTGGATTCTCGGCTTGAAATTTTCCCTTGAGCAATCTTATTATCGCTTCATCGAAATCTTTCCCACCCAATTGTGGATTACCAAAACTACACTTGACATCAAGGACACCTGCAACCATTTCTAGCACGGTGATATCTAATGTACCGCCACCAAAGTCAAAGACGACAAGCTGTTCTTCAAGCTCAATATTTTTGATGCCAAAAGCTAAAGCTGCTGCTGTCGGTTCATTAATGAGGCGAGTAATTTTTAGTCCTGCCAATTCACCAGCATTCAGTGTGGCGAGTCTTGCAGCATCTGGAAAGTTAGCAGGAACAGAGAGTACAACTTCTCGAATAATCGTTCCTAATGCTTCTTCTGCATTTTCTTTAAGTTTGCGAAGAATCAAAGCAGAGATTTCTTCAGGGCGGTACTCTTTACCCTGAAGTTTCACAGTTTCTTCTGTTCCCATCTTCCGCTTAATTTCACGAATACCGCGACTGGAAACATCAACCCAACTCCGGGCGTCTTCTCCAACAAGCAATTCACCTCTATTATTAATAGCAACAATTGATGGCATAATTGCCAGTTTTGTTACCGGATCGGAAATCGGAAATGATTCATGATTCCGATATACACAAATTTCTGATGTTGATGTCCCAAGGTCAATCCCAATTGCATCATTTGCCATTATTTTACTTACTTTTTGACTAATTTTTGTGTTATCAGCATTTTTTTCGAGACAGGGCGAGTTTAATATAATATCGCATGTACTCAGATTTTATGATTAAACCTGCCCTGCTGCTTTTGCCACAACAACTGAAGCTTTCTTAATCACATTGTCGCCAATTCTGTAACCCCAAGTGACGCACTTAAGGATATGACCTAGTGCAAGCTCTGATTCTTCTTCGTCAACTGCTTCGTGAAATTTCTCATTCAGCGATTCGTCATGCTGCGGAACTATTCGTTCTAACCCTAAGTTAATGACAGTATGTTCAAACTCTGACAAAACTTTTTCTATTAACTGTTGATTTTCGTCCGTTTCACAATCTATTGCTCTTTCCAGCAAAGAAAAAAAATCTACAGCCGCCCGTTCCCAATTTTGAACCTTCCGCTGAAGTTCCCCATTTTTTTGACGCTGCTCTATCAGAATTTTTTCCAAATTTTGTTCAAATTTCTCATAGAGTTGTTGAACCGTAGCGCTATTTTCTTGAATAGCGGATGTATTTTTATAATATGCCCGTATTATTTGTTTAGGATCGTCTAACTCAATAGATGTATGTATATAA
>JAQYWN010000656.1 GCA_029379265.1 Rhizonema sp. NSF051 | reverse complement strand
CCCCCTGCTCCCCCTGCTTCCCCTGCTTATCCGAACCGTATTGATAGTAACCCCTGGGGTGAATATGTTTGTGTTAAGGGTGCCAAGGGCAATAATGCAGGATTATCCAGAAATAATGCCGAATCTTGCTCCCACATTCGGACAACTTGATAGCTGTGATTTGTCCTCTCATTTACATAGGTAGAGTCGATGTCCGGTATTACCCGGAGCACCTCTCTGTTAGATCCGGACGTGCCTGTTTCCAAGCATCCGGCTCCCGATGTTCTAGGCTTTCGCCTTTCTCATGTGAATGTAATCGTGGCATGACTCATGTATCGCTACAAGATTCTTAGGCTTCCAGTTCTGGTGGTTTCCGTCCACGTGGTGTCGTCTTTCCTTTCCGTTATGGCTGGAGTTTAGGAGGTTGAATACTTGCTTTTGTGCGTCATGCGCACTTCTGCCAGTTCTAAATCCATAGCTCCTTTCATGGAAGGTTGCTTCGTGTGCTGGCTCTAATGCGTACTTTGCAAGGCATTCCCACGCTCGGTCAGCAATAGTGGGAACCTTGAGAGTTCTGGTTTTACCGTCTCTCTTTGGTATTGGTATTTCCCGTAATCCGCTATGTTCCCAATTACGGTAGTTCTTCTTGAGGTTTTCTTCCAATTGGAATCGTTCCTCACACGAGAGGGACTTCTTTCCATCTGTACCTGCGGTCTTCAAGCCAGCATTTAGCTGAGTTACTTGTCGAATAGCCAGAAACCTCGCAGCCTGGGACTTCAGAGTCAGCTTTTGGAGTGACCGCGCTTTCCGCGTGTCTCCTGCCTTAACAGCTTTGAACAACCTAACTTGCAGGCGGAACAACTCTCTGCGGAATTTCTTCCACGGTAGGTTCTTCCAGAGTTCACTAGCCCGTTGGCTGTGTCTAACCATGCTCTACTCCTATTGATTGTTTTCTGAACACCTCAGACCAATTACGGTCTGTCCTACCCGAATTAAGAGAGTTCCGTATCTCGTCATACCTACCTGGGTTCGACTATTCCCAAGACTCTTAACTCGTTTTTCTTCGTTCCTCGGATGGGATTGTATGTGCCGTCAGATGTAGCCACTTCAACCGCTAGAATCCCATACTCTTACCGCTTGTGGAGATAACATCGGCGGGATTATCTCTAACGAGGTCAAGGGGTATCAGTATTTATGCCCTGCCCTTCACTAGGTTGCTTTTTTAGGCTCTGTTTCACCTTGTACACTCCCTGTTAACGCCAGTGTCAACCCATAACAGTTGTCTGATTGCGTCCTGTTCCCGGCTTCACTCTGTAGAATTCCGAGTCTACTCGGTGCGGGCAGATAAGGAGTCACCTCTGAGTTTGAGGGAGAGGATTTTCACCTCTATTCCATCCGAAGTTCAATATATCTATCTAGAGTTAGATTGATATAATGGTTAACCTATGAATTTGGCTAACAACGAATCACACTTCTTCTGTAAAAGCGATTTCGTTACTTGTTTCTTGCAAGAAAATCACTACCTGCGTTACTGGAACATCATACTGTCGCACTAACCTGACAAAATAATCCAACATCCGTAAGGGAATGGGAGTTTCAGATTTTGCTCTTGTTTGAAATTCCAGATGCAAAATCCGATTCTCTGTTCGTAAAAATGTCACAGAATCTGCTCGAATCGGTTCGATGCTTAATTCAGTCTTTAATACTTCGATTTTTCGCGGTTCATTAGGTAGCAACCAACGCGCAAAATCCGTTGGATATTTTTCTGCTAATATTTTACAAACGTTGTCAAAAGCCACCAATTACACCAAAACTTATACTGATATAGTAATTATAAAATTACATTCACTCTTCCCAAAAAGTTTTTCCCACCGACAATCAAGGGATCTGTCGCAATCCTAATTGAAGGCTGAGAAAACTCTGCACAAAGTATAATTTATAACATAATTAGAAAACTATCTCGTTGGTGAAAATCAGCCTCTGTGCTTTGATGAGTCAAAGCCCAGTAAGTTACCTCGTCGTCTCTAAGTTTGATAACTGCGGCGATCGCTATTTCGAGGGCTTGGTTTGGTGTCACAATTTGATCCAAATCCACATTTAAGGCAAGTGCTAAACTGTCTGATTGGTGATGAACGCTAAATGGAAGCGTCGTAAAGGCTACTTCTTCTTGCATTCCCTGACGGTACCCATCAAAGCGATAGACATTCCAGTTTTCGGTTGGAGAGAGGTTGAATTCCCAATACCGTTCCGAATCCTTAATGCCAACGAAGAACTCAAAGCAAGTGTCTTCCCACAGTTGATGCCTTCGTGTGGGCAAATCTGATTGTGTTGCAATTATGACTTCCCTAAGGTTACCAAGGAGTGCGTAAGTGATGGTGAGTTGATTTGCAGATCGGGCGATATTACCTGCGATTTTCAAATTAGGCAGGGACTCGTTAGAATAAAAGGGTTGCAGGGAAAATGTCTCGTCGTTCATTTCATCTCTTGGATAATCTTGCGAATCTTTGTTTCCTGGGATTCGATATTCTCAGTCAGCTTAAACTGGACAAGTGCCCTCGCCAGGTTATGTTGTGGGTACTTGACCTTGAAGTATACATCCCCAGCTAAGTAGTCAGCAAAGAATCGCAGTCCTAATTCAAAAGCAATGAGACGAATTGCATCGTAGATATACGTATAGTCATCCTCAGTCAGAAATTCCTTGGCTACTGAGAGATAACCTTGTAAGATTCCCCGACAGATATCTGTATCAAAATAAACACTTTCCCACTGCTTGGTTTCTTCTCCTACAGGATTACAACCTGATCGCAAACAATCGCCAATGTCGTAATGTACCAAACCAGGTTTAACGGTGTCTAAGTCTATCATACTAACAGCAAGCCCGGTAGCAGTATCGAACATAACGTTGTTTATTTTTGGATCACCGTGCATCAGACGCAGGGGGACAGTGCCTTGGGCTTTTGCGTTTTCTAGGACATGTGCACAGACTTTGCGATCTTCTACAAACTGCAAGCAGTAGTTTACTTCGATAGATTGCTGTATGTTAGTCTTTGGCAAAACTTCTTCATAATACTGAAGGTAAAGCGGTGTAATATGGAACCCTTCGAGGGTGTCAGCAAGTTTTTCCGGAGGCAGATCGCTGATCAAATTGTGGAACATACCCAAGGCATAGCCAATTTCTTCAGCTTGTTCTGCATCGCGCATAGTGTCGAAAGACTGCGTGCCTTCAATAAAACTGATTGCCCGCCAAAAGGAGCCGTCTGCATCTTGATAGTAATCTTGAGTATCTTTCGTCAACAAGACTCGTGGCACTTCCCAACGGCGATTGAGGGGATTACTTTGTAAACGTTTACGAACATGCTCAGTGAAGGTACGCATGTTTTGCATAATAAGTTGAGGTTGACGAAACACTTGTTGGTTGATGCGTTGCAGGATAAAACGTTGTTCTTTAAGAAAATCCTGAGTCACCAAAAAAGTGTCATTAATATTACCACTCCCAAATGCTTGAACGCCTGAAACCTTCCCTTGAAGGGCGAATTGCTCGGCAATGGCAACAAGATTGTTTGTCTCTTGTGTTTTGATGTCTTCTGTCATGTTTATAATTGAGTTGCACTACTTCCTAGGTGACTGCGCGAAGGCAATAGGAGACATCGTAGCGTAAGTTTCGCATCTAGCTTGAATACCTGTTTCCACTTTAGCTTCCCAACGCCTCAAACTGCTGCCAGCAGAGGTACAAGGCACGGGGGACGTGAAAACAGCCTTTCCATTTACCCCCTTTAAGGTTCAACAGAACTTCCCCACGACGATTGAGATAGCCAAACCACTCACCATACTGAGGATCGGCAAAGTGCGACCAAGCGTAATCATGCATCTTTTGATACCATTCCCAACATGCCTCACGTTTTGTCAGGCGATAGCCCATTGCTAGGGCAACTAAAGACTCCAAATGTACCCACCATAGCTTTTGATCCCATTCCAATTGCTGCGGGGGATGACCTTCTGCATCCATAAAATAATACAATCCACCGTGTTCGCTATCCCAAGCAAAATTTAGAATATTTAGCACCACATCAACAGCTTGGTTAATAGTTTTGGTATCGTTGCGGCGACAGGCAATATCCATAATAAACCACATAGCTTCGATACCGTGACCGGGATTAATTAAGCGTCCTTCAAAACAATCAATGTGGGAACCATCGGGAGCAACGTTTTCGTACATCAGCCCCCGATATGAGTCAAGAAAATCACCCATAACTTCCCGAACAGTCAAATCTAGGACATTCTCCAGCGTTTCATTAGGCAGCAGCCATTCCATTTCCAAACTCAGGTTGGCTAAAATCATGGGCACTGCCAAGGCTTTCATTTGGCGTGTACCGGGGTAAGTCTTGTTATAGTTGCCCTTAGGGTTATCCTTGCGCCGCAAAACGTTGTTATAAGCCTGCAATGCTACATTCTTTGCCCAATCTTCCCCAACAGCAAGAGCATATTGACTAAATGCCATCGCCGCAAAGCAATCAGAAAAGATATTGTAGGGCTGTACCAACGGCTTGCCTTCACGAGTGAGGGCAAAGTACCAATTGCCATCAGAATCTCTGCCGTGTTGTGCAAGGAAATGGGCACCATTACTGGCAATTTTCAGCCAGTTTGCACGTTTTTCTATCTGGTTGCAAAGCATGGAAAATGTCCACACCTGGCGGTTTTGTAGCCAAATAAACTTGTCTGTGTCATAAACCTTGCCTTCACGATCCAGGCAGGTAAAATAGCCGCCAGACTGCCAGTCGAGCGAGTGTTTTTCCCAAAACGGGAGTACGTCGTTGAGAAGCGCGTTTTTATAAAGTTCAGCAAGCACTTTAAAATCCTGCTTCATAAATCGCCCTTTAAGCTAAATTATTACTCTTGGAATTG
>JAQYWN010000655.1 GCA_029379265.1 Rhizonema sp. NSF051 | reverse complement strand
TAGTTCTTATGTACTATTTTTTGAGGTGTGACAGTTGAGGGTGCGGAATGTGGGTTCGTGTCCTTTGCGGTTCATTTTTTCATAATTTTGTCTAAGTCCCATTAATTAATTGATCACAGACAACGAAAAAGGAGAAAGAATCATGACTTACTATGACTACATTGTGATTGGTGCTGGATCAGCAGGCTGTGTGGTTGCTAATCGTCTGACCGAAAACCCTGACACGACTGTGTTATTACTTGAAGCAGGCAATCCAGATACAAAACCAGAGATTCAAATTCCGTTTGACTGCACAACCCTACCTGGTAGTGAGGTGGACTGGGGATACTTGTCTGAACCAGAGCCGTATCTCAACAATCGCACAATCTTTTGTCATCGTGGCAAAGTCTTGGGGGGCTGTAGTTCGATTAACTTCCTAGTTTACACGCGAGGCAATACTCACGATTATGATGGCTGGGAGTCATTAGGGAATCCTGGTTGGAGTTACCAAGATGTCCTGCCCTACTTTAAGAAATCTGAACACCAGCAACGCGGAGCTGACGCATATCATAGTGTAGATGGGGAATTGAGCATTACTGATATTATCTCCCCTGCTCCCATCTCCCAACGATTTGTGGATGCAGCTGTAGCATTGGGATACGATTACAACCCTGATTTTAATGGCATAAAGCAAGAAGGAGTGGGGCTTTTTCAGTTGACGGTCAAAGAGGGGAAACGGCATAGTACTGCTGCGGCATTTCTCGTACCAATTTTGGCTCGTCCGAACTTAACGGTGCAAACGGGTACGTTAGTGACTCGGTTATTGTTTGACGGCACTCGCGCGGTTGGGGTGGAATTTTTGCGTGAAGGAATGCTGCATCAGGTTAGAGTTAATCACGAAGTGATTGTCAGTGCTGGTTCGTTTGACTCGCCCAAGTTGCTAATGCTTTCTGGCGTTGGAGATACAGCAAAATTACAAGCAATGGGAATTCCTGTGGTGGCTCATTTACCCGGTGTGGGTCAAAATCTGCAAGACCACATTTTCGTTCCTGTGCCCTACGAAGCAACTCAGGATTTACATACGGCAACAACCAGCAATGGCTGTGGTGAAGTTGGATTGTTTTTGCATAGCGAGAGCAATCATGAGGCTGCGCCAGATTTAGAATTAATCTTTGGTCCGCTGATGTGGGTACCTCCTGGCTATCCTCACTCTGGTTTGGGCTTCTCGGGTATAATTGCTTTAGTTCATCCTGAAAACATTGGCAGTGTCAGTTTGCGTTCGCCCGATCCTAAAGACACGCCGGTGATTCAGCTAAACTTTTTGCAAAGTCAATCCGATGTGCAAAAGCTCGTTGCTGGAGTTAAATTAATCCGCCAATTGTTCTGTACTAGTGCTTTTGATGAATTTCGCGATCGCGAAGTTGCTCCAGGCGCTGATGTAACTGACGATGTAGCCCTTGAAGCTTATGTGCGGGAAACCTGCTGTTCGGTGTTTCATCCCATCGGCACCTGTAAAATGGGCACGGACTCAATGGCAGTCGTAGATCCGGAACTAAGGGTATATGGAGTTGAAGGGTTGCGAGTTGTCGATGCTTCGGTCATGCCAACGTTAATTACGGGACATACAAACGCGCCCACAATTATGATTGGCGAAAAAGCAGCCGATTTAATTAAAGCAGCAGGTAGCGTTTCCAAGCAAGTACAGAAAGCAATTGCCAAGTGACTCATACCTGACTTTTCACGGCATGTGGAAAAGTCAGGTATGAGGGTTCTCCAAGACCTGATTTCTCCGGGCGTCATTTTCATTAATTTACGACTATTGAGAATTAAATTGTGTAAAAAGCCACGTTCTTTGGTACATTGAGAACATAAGAGTGAAAAGTCAGACTCATACCAATTCGCTATGGGGCTTTGCTACAAAACACGCAATTACTTTTTGTAATGGGGATTTACCCCGAGGTAGAAGAAAAATGAAGATTGCTCAATATGGAACAGCGATCGCGGTTCTTCATGCGCTCATCAACGGACTGCATGGTTTAGCACATATAGAAATCCCAGTTGCCCTATCTTTGCTTCAGAGTTTATTTGTGGGGATTGTGATTTTTCTAACTCCCATCATTGCTGCCGTTTTACTTTGGACGCAGTTTTACCGCATCGGTAGCTGGCTATTTGTGATTTCAATAGCTGGATCGCTGCTTTTTGGAATTTACAATCATTTCATCGTAATGAGCCCCGATCACGTGTCTCAAATTACCTTTGCAGGTTGGGGAATGTTATTCCGAGTCACAGCTATCCTAATATTAATTGTGGATGGATTTGGCTGTTGGTTTGGTATGTGGGCATTGAAAACGACAACTCAGCAAGAACAAGTCTTATAAGTTCTTTCCTTGTTTATATTTATTCATCATCAGGCTTGATCTAATATGTTCGCTCCCCTTACAAACTATTAGACATCAAGAGAAATGATGTATGGGCGAACAGCCCTGACGTTCGCAGCGCCCTTGGGTCTAGAAAGAGTGAGAAGACAATTCCCGATCGCTGCCTTAAATCGGGTGACGCTCCAACTGGAGCGAGACGCTACGCTAACACAGTCCCCTATGTAATACCGTTTCACTTTAAAGTTGATACATTTAGGCTTGCAGGGGAAGCAGGGGAAGCAGTTCTTGAGCAGGGGGAGCAGGGAGAGCAGGGAGAGCAGAGAGAGCGAATTGTATCAAGATTTTCGTGAAATGGTATAAGAGGAAGAAAGAATAATACCAATCCCTAATCGCCAACAATTAACAACTAATAACCAACAAAGTATAATGCGAAAACTTTATTTTTTACTTCCTGGGACAGATGGCACATTTGCCTGTGGTGGTTTGTGGGCAGAGTTAAAAATATTTAATCTGGTACGGCAGATTTGTAGTGCTGATGTAGTCACTTACCGTCAACGAGAGGAGGGCAAGCTTTTTATAGATGATTTGCTTAAAGAGAAGAAATTAGATGATGTTATTTTTATTATTAGCTGGGGATTTCATGTAGCTCAACTAGCGGCTAAGCTAAAGCAATATAATGTTGTTTACCATGCTCACAGTGCAGGTTATCGATTTAACTTGAGAGCGAATATTCCCATCATTACTGTTAGTCGAAATACGATGGGGTATTGGGGACAAAAGTCACCAAATTCTCTGATTTATTATTTGCCTAATCAAATTAGTGATGAATTTCAAAATTTAGGGAGTGAGAGGGATATTGACGTTTTAGTTCAAACGCGAAAATCTTCGGAGTATTTAATTAAGGAATTGATTCCTGCTTTACAGAAGCATTGTAACGTCATGGTTATTAGTTCCTATGTAGATGATTTGGCTAAGCTCTATAATCGGACTAAGATATACCTTTATGACTCTGCTGAGTATTGGGCACAACAGAATGTCAGTGAGGGGTTTGGTTTGCAACCAATGGAAGCCTTAGCTTGTGGTTGTCAGGTTTTCTCTAGTATCAACGGTGGACTATCGGATTACTTAGATCCCGGATTTAATTGCTATAAAATTGCTGGCTATTCAAAAGAGTATGATGTCCAACGTATCTTAAAGGTACTGGAGTGTTGGTCACCAACTGCATTATCCGAACAGTTTTTTGCAGATTATCGCTCTGCTAGTATTACTAAGCGTTTTCAGGTGATTCTGGATGAGTTAAACAATTTTTTTGACCACAAAACGCATTACCCGTCAAATATTCAGAGTTTGACGAGTAGAAGGATGCTACAATTGCTTACACAAAGGATTTTCGGTAAGCTGAGGAAAAAATATTTCCAGGTTTAATCGTGACATGTTATGGCTTTCGACCTGACTTTTGTCCAGAAACTGTGGGCTTCATCTCAACAATTATTCTATTTGTTAGAAGGATTCACTCAAGCACGGGTGCTGGCGCTCAGAGATTTGAATTTAGATGAGTTTCTCACAGGTTGAGTAGCAAAGAATTTCCCTTTGAAGTGGCAGTGTTGATTCTTCGTGAGTATTATTGCTAAGTTTCTGAAGAGTTTTTTCCATTTGGTTGATTTAACGGATGATCGAGGGGAGAGACGCGAAATCCTGGTGCTTTGTAGTCTTTATGTAAGTAATTTTCTGGAATGGTGATTTGATTACCATCTCGAATTGCTGAATAATGGGGAGAAAGAATTTCAATATCTGCTTCATTGCATTTATCCTGGATGTTCTGATGAAGTTCTGAGTAAATTCTCGCCATTGACTTAGGCTGATTTGTATAGCCGTTTATTTCATAATTCACATAAAAATCACCCAAACTTGTTTGTAATATAAACGGCACAGGTTCTGCCAATATATGTGGCGTTGCTAGCGCAGCATTAATTAGCACCTGATGAACTTTTCGCCACGGTAAGTCATAGCCAAGAGTTACCGTAGTGTGTAAAATCAAATAATGGTTGGGGTCTTCAGCAAGAGCGCTATAGTTGAGAATTTGGCTGGTTAGCACTGTACCATTCGGGATAGTAATGACTACATTTTTGGTTGTGCGAATCTGTGTTACAAACAAACTTTTTTCGACAATATCACCAATTGCATCGTTAATCTTGATGCGATCGCCAACTCTAAAAGCGCGAGTATAAATTAGAATAATTCCTGCAACAATGTTAGCTACAGCTGCCGATGAACCGAGTGACAACAGAACACCTAAAAAAACCGAAATTCCCTGGAATGCAGGTGAACCAAATCCAGGTAAAAAAGGCAAAGCCACAACCAATGCCAAAGCGATTATGAAAAATAACACTAGTTTAAAAGTTGGTTCGGCCCCAGGGCAAACGCACCTTAAAGTGGCACATTAAAGGTTGATTTTTGGCTAAATCTATGAATCTAGCTAGACACAGTAAACCAAAAAGTTTTTTCCCAAAGAGCGATCGCGAGGAATTAATA
>JAQYWN010000654.1 GCA_029379265.1 Rhizonema sp. NSF051 | reverse complement strand
ATTTAGAAGTATTATTTTATACATAAAATAGAAGTGAGCAGAGAACTGCGCCTAATTGTCCTGACCAATATTCATTCATGTTGTAAGGTGGGTAAGACCGCATTAAATAGGCGTGTAAACAAGGGTGCGGTGAGGCATTACCCACTCTATTGCCTCCAAAACGGTGAGCAAGTGTGATAATGATTATTGTTCATATTATATTAAGAGGTAGAATACGAAATGATAGCTGAAGTGATGAACAATTCCGTTCCTGTGACTGTATTAACTGGTTATTTAGGTGCGGGTAAAACAACTCTATTAAACCGCATCCTGACCCACGAACATGGGAAAAAAGTTGCTGTGATTGTTAACGAGTTTGGAGAAATTGGTATTGATAATCAACTCGTCATTGATACTGATGAAGAAATATTTGAAATGAACAACGGCTGTATCTGTTGTACAGTCCGTGGAGATTTAATTCGGATCATTGGCAATTTGATGAAACGCCGTAATAAATTTGACCATTTAGTGATCGAAACTACCGGACTCGCCGATCCCGCGCCTGTGATTCAGACATTCTTTGTTGATGAAGATATGCGGGAACAGTTAAAGTTAGATGCAGTGGTAACTGTGGTTGATGCCAAACATATTTGGCAGCACTGGGATGCGGATGAAGCCCAAGAACAGATAGCCTTTGCTGATGTGATTTTACTCAACAAAACTGATTTAGTCCCACCAGAACAACTTGAGGAATTAGAAAAGCGGATTCGCGGGATGAATGCTATGGCTAAAATCTACCGGACTCGCAATACAGATGTATCAATGGATGCTTTATTAGGGGTGCAAGCCTTTGATCTTGATCGCGCTTTGGAAATCGACCCCAATTTCCTCGGTGAAGATGCTCACGAACATGATGAAAGCGTGTATTCTGTAGCTTTAGTGGAACAAGGTACACTTGATGGTCAAAAATTGAATAATTGGATATCCGAGTTACTGCGTACTCAAGGACCAGATATCTTCCGCATGAAAGGTATCTTGAATATTGCGGGTGAAGATAACCGCTTTGTGTTCCAAGGGGTGCACATGCTGTTTGAAGGACAACCCGAACGTCCTTGGAAACCAGGAGAAACCCGTAAAAACGAACTCGTATTCATCGGTCGCAATCTTGATCAAGCGAAACTTAGAGAAGATTTTTTGGCTTGTATGGAGTAAAGGTAAATAGAGAGTGGGAATAGAACAACTGACAATTCATTTCTAACTTCCAATTCCAACTCCTAACAACTAACAACCAACAATTAACTCAGCCCTTGAGCTTATGAACTCCTCCACTCTCGACTCTAAAGAATTTGAGGAACACTATTCAGGTACGCTTTCGGATTATGTGACTGCGATCGCCTGGTGCCCAAAAAACACGACCCTAGCTGCCACTTCTGCGGCTGGAGAGGTTGTACTCTGGCAAGATGGCAGCTTAGTAACATTGCATACTGGTAATAATGAGTCAGTAAATTGTGTGGCGTTTTCCCAAGATGGGCAATTTCTAGCTGTTGGGGGACAAGATGGACGAGTGAAAATTTGGCGAGAAGAAGAATTAATTGCGACTTTGGAAAATTCCCCGGCTTGGGTTGACAAGCTTGCTTGGAATCATACGAGTAACCTGTTAGCTTTTACTTTGGGACGTTATGTTCAAGTATGGAACGCCGAAACTTGTGAGATTGTCGTCACACTAAATTTTGGTTCTTCCTCAGTATTTAGTCTGGACTGGCGAAGTGATGGAAAATACCTCGCTGTTAGTGGTTATCAAGGGGCTAAAGTCTGGAATTGTCAAAACTGGAATGACGCTCCGTATATTCTGCACATACCTTCTGCCAGTTTAGCGATCGCTTGGTCGCCGGATGGAAAATTTCTGGCTTCCGGTAATATGGATCAAACCATTACTGTTGTGGAAGCTGAACAATTAACCTCTGGTGGCGATATCGAACCTTGGATAATGGGAGGCTTTCCGGGCAAGATTCGCCAACTTGCATGGTCAGAAACGACAAACCAGAAAGGTGCGCCGCTTCTGGCAACCAGCAGTGTAGATGGGATTGTGGTGTGGGAACGAGGTGATGATTCTGTCGGTTGGGAAGCAAGTGTCTTAACGAATCATGTCGATGTAATTCGTGCGATCGCCTTTGCACCCAAAAGTTCTCTTCTTGCTTCCGCCGCAGCTGATGGCTGGCTTTGCTTGTGGAAAGAAGCCAAAGAAGTCAAGGGAATTCTTACAGGTGTCTCATCTGGGTTTTCTTGCCTAGCTTGGCACTCACAAGGTGAACTCCTTGCTACAGGCGGCGAAGAAGGTGAATTAATCGTGTGGCTCAAACTAACGAAGTAATCGCCGCTTAATTTCCGCACCTTTAGTAAAGTGGGCTGTATCTCCCTCAACAAACGAATAGAGAAAATTAGAATTAACGGTTTTTCATGAAGGTTACTTTTTGTGGTTTAGTCGAGTTGAGTGTTTGTACTAAACTGAGGGGTAGTGGTTGCTTGCTAATAGTACTGACATATCCTGCACTGAGGTAGGGAAGGTAACTTGGTTGCTGAGCAACGTATGTTTGAAAGAAAGCAACACTCAAAGCTTCGACATAACGTTGTGCTAGGGCAGGATTTGGACCGATAACTTGTGGAGGAACTGGTATAGCACCTTGTGCCGTTTGTGGTGATTCTGCAATTGTCGAGAAGTGAGTACCGCCGGTAATTAATGCTAAATATTTATTTCGAGTGGTTAACCAGGTAAAAGGTTGAATCTGTTCTGGTAAAGATGGAGCAACGGTATCGGCACTGCCAGAGACAATCATGACCGGGATTTTAATTTGGCTGAGACTGGCTTGCCCCATAATACTGCTATCAAGTGGATTAATGGCGATCGCCGCCTTGACTCGCGGATCGGCTAAATTATATGTCTTCTGTGGTAACTTTTCAGCTAAGCACTGAAGAAGTAGCGAAAGATTGAATGAGTCCTCTGCTTTTGGGCAGTTTTTTTGGAGTTGCTTAAAGTTAATCGTTGCTCCTGCTAACGCTAAAGCAGTATAACCGCCAAAAGATTGTCCGACTACGCCGACTTGCTGCATATTTAAGTGCCCCTTAAATTCTGCATCTGACTGGGATAGACGATTAAGTTCATCCAGTAGATACTTGACATCTAACGGTCTGTCAACAAATTCTCGTGGTTTGGTAACTTGATCGGCTCTGCCTGATAATAATGCTTGTAACTGTCGTGCATCGCTACCTGGATGTTCTGGAACAGCAACAACAAAGCCATAGGAAGCAAGTTGTTCAGCTAGATAAGCAAAACTTGTGCGATCCGAACCAAGTCCGTGGGAAATGACAATCACCGGACGAGAACCTGGGGCTTGCGGTAGGTAGATGTCAGCAGGAAACTGGCGCTGACGTGATATATCGGAAAGAGCGATGGTTCGCTTTGAAAAGCGTATTCCTCCCGGTTGGGATAAGCGTTTCCCTAATAAAACGTCAGTTAACGTAGGAGTCGTGGTTGCCTCTAGGCTGGACTGTTGATTAATAGCTGCAACTGCCTGTTGAGTCTGATTCACCAATTCCTTGAGATTATTCGCAATCTCCAAGCTACGACCTAAATCAATCGAAATCGCATCTGAGGGGAACTTGCGAAGCACATTTAATAAAGTGAAGCCTTTTGGGTCAGCTGCCGCTAAAATGAGTGACGCGCGAATCGCATAAAATCCACTCAAGCCAGATTCCTGCTGAATAACTTTCCCTAAACTTGATAACAATCTCTCCCCAATGGATGTATAAAGAAACTGCGAAACCTGTACAACATTCAGGGGGATGGGAGTTAGCAAAACCTGTCTTAGCTGAGTGAGTTGGTTCTTGTTTGCTCGTTTAACATAGTCAGACAATTCACTATCCACTTTGCCTGTCTTGGCATAAGTTTCTAGAGAGTCAATGGGGATAGATCTCTCTAAAATTCCATAGGAAAAGTCTAACCGCTTTGCACCCAGTACAGGACGGGCGAGTAAAATAGGGAGTACTAGCCCAATACTGAAAGACCGCAACGCTCTTTTTATCCAGATTGACTGCAATACAGAAAATCTAGCGGCAGATGAAACAGACGAGCAATTCATGAATATCTCCCAGCACTTTTTTTAAACTTCAGTAAAAATACTGTTTTATCTCAAGTTAAGCTAATGACTTAATAAATTAAGTGACTCTTAGCTGCGCTTTAGCGCTAAAGCGCAACTACGAACTTAATACAATACAGACGCCCCTGTATAACAATTCTATCTAATTTCTTTTAGATTCAGTGCTTACAACGCTAATTCTGTCACATATATGAGTACGTGTATGCGGTCGTCCACACTCTCATCTGCTTCTCAGTGCAGCATAGCAATAATTACTGCACGTTCGCTTCAGGTTGTCTGTGTGAGAGGAATTAATGCGAGTCCGGAAAAAGAATAGGGCGATAAGCCAATACGGTTCAGTTAAGGCTCAAAATGATGTCAATTAGTCATTGTTCCCAAGCATGGAAATTGAGTGTGGCGCATCTCAAGGATTTCTCGCTACTGTCTCCTGATATACAAGGTGGTGACGTACTCAAAGCAATCGAGATGGCGATTCCGGCAACGGCAATTGAACAGGCGATCGCTCAGTTCATTGACTGGATCATGAGCTTCCCCCTTGAGTTGGAACGCGACTGAAGTATATATCACTTTCACGCTCTGATGCACGGACTGGTAATACTATGCGCGGTTGTGAATACACCCTTTTTTAAACCGTACCCGCATACCAAGGCAAGAAAGATAAGTGAAAAATCTTATACAGCAGAATACATCCGTCAGGAGTCAGGAGTCAGGAGTCAGAAGTAAAAAGGGCTGATAAGTCTGGCTTTTAGCTCTCAGTGTTGTACTTCATTTACTTGCAATGTGCTGTA
>JAQYWN010000653.1 GCA_029379265.1 Rhizonema sp. NSF051 | reverse complement strand
GATATTAATTTTTCTATGTTTGTTTTATCCATTTACAACTGAGAGAGGTGCGGAAAGACAAGCTATAATTTCCGGTTTTTTACCGACAAACCAAATTGAATTTAGTGAACCAAAACTCTATGTCACTCCGGGTAACTTGCTGTACGCGGGAGGATTAAGTTGGTATTTAGAATCACTCATTATCAAAAAAAATACACTATCAGTCGTTGACGAGATTGCGATCGCAGAAACAATCCAAACGCTGTCACCAGATCATCATCTAAAAAATGTCATTGGCGACTGGCAATGCTGGCAAACTTTGAAAGGGCATAATAGAGGAATTAATTGCCTAGCTTTTCAGCCAAGCGGGAAAAATGGGGACTCGCCTATATTAGTTAGTGGTAGTCGTGGAGAGATAAAACTATGGGATTTGACTAAGGGTGAGTTAGTCGCTACTTTGTCAGAGCATCCTTGGATTTTACCTGGACTAGTGGATGAAGTGAATTCCCTGGCGTTCAGTCCCGATGGTCAAACTTTAGTGAGTGGGGGAGCAGACTCTACGATTAAAATTTGGCATATGGGTGCAAGAGACTTGATTGATATCTTGCACAAACATAATGGCATGGTACGGTGCGTCGCCTTCACTCCCAATGGGCGCATGTTAGTCACTGGGGGAGATGATCGAAAAATTATGTTTTGGGACTTGACGCAGCGTCAAGTTGGGATCTTCTTATCGTTAGATGACACAGCTGCTCATTCTCTTACTTTTAGTCCGGATGGGCAAACTTTGGTGACAGGAAGTTACCGCAAAATTAAAGTATGGCATATATCCCGACCAAAGAAAATAATGACTGCACCACAGTTGTTACAGTCATTTACAGGTCATTCTCACATTATTCCTTCCTTAGTTATCAGTGCGGATAGCAAAATTCTGATCAGTGGTAGTCGGGACAAGACGATCAAAATGTGGGAGTTAGAAACTGGAGAATTGATTCGCACTCTCACTGGACATACGGATGGAGTCTATGCGCTCGCGCTTAGCCCAGATGGGCAAATTATTGCCAGTGGTAGTGCAGATAAAACGATAAAACTGTGGCATTTAGAAACCGGAGAACTACTGAGTACATTTACAGGGCATGGCAATACAGTGACAGCAGTAGCATTCACTGCTTCCGGGGAGATTTTAGTGAGTGGGAGTTTGGATAAAACAATTAAGATTTGGCAGAGGAGTTAAGGCAATGGATGAAAAGAAGTGAAAGGAAGTTTTATATAGCTATCTGTGGCTTGGGGCGCTCAGTATGGTTAGTAGGGGCGGGTTTCATCTCAGAACTTATCAGTCAAAACGAACAATCTTGTTAAACCCGCCCCTACTTAGCGGGTTTCTGAACCGCTTAACATTTGTTTACATCTCTAGGTTTATTTGCGCCTACCTGCTTAGCTTCTCAAATTACTGCCCAAAGACGACAGTTTTTCTGCCATTTACGATGACTCTGTGTTCTAGATGATAACGCACGGCTCTGGTTAACACAAGGTTTTCCAGATGTTTGCCCTGATCGATCATCTGTTCGGGGGTATACGCATGATTGACTCGTGTCGTTTCCTGTTCGATAATCGGCCCCTCATCTAAATCGCCAGTCACATAATGAGCTGTTGCCCCAATAATTTTCACGCCGTAGTCATGGGCAAGGTGATATGGTTTTGCTCCCTTAAAACTAGGTAGAAATGAGTGATGGATGTTGATGCAGCGCCCGAAAAGTTTCCGACTGAGACTCTCGGAGAGAATTTGCATGTAACGGGCTAGGATCACCAGTTCAATGTTCCGGTTCTGAACCATTGACCAAATTAAGGCTTCCTGTTTCTCTTTCGTCGCACTTGTTACTGAAAAATAATGAAAGGGGATTTGATAAAAGTCAGCCACGGGTTGCAGATCGGGATGATTGGAAACGATCCCCACAATATCCATCAGCAGACTTCCTGCCCGATGTTGGTTCAATAATGCCTGTAAGCAGTGATCGAACTTGGAGACAAGAACCAAAACCGGGGGGCGGCGATCAGCATCATGAATCTGCCAGTCCATACCAAATCGGCTAGCAACCGAAATGAACTTTTCCTGTAGAACTGTTAACATCTGTCCGGTTTCACTGGCAAAGACTGTACGCAGAAAAAATCGTCCCGTCTTGTGGTCAAAAAACTGTGCCGACTCCTGGATGTTACAGCTTTCTGCTGCCAGAAAACCTGAGACAGCAGCAACAATGCCAATGACATCTTCACATGAAAGAGTCAGAATATAAACCGGGTTTACCATGTGTTGAACAACTACTGAAATATAAGAGATAAAATTATACTTATAACAAGCCGTGCTGGATTTGTAAAGATTGCCATGCCCTTGGTCACGGCGGTATTGCCGTATCGCGCAGGATCTTCGGTAAGTCTAGGTGAATATGCAACTGGTGTGCTTGTGATTATTGCAGCCCTAACATGACAATGCCAAATTTTCCAGGGACGTCTCGCCGCCTTTATAACGAGGTACAATATGCTCCACTGAAAATGATTGAGTGGCAAATTTAACCTGACTGTAGCAGTATTCACAACAGCCCTTCGCCCTTGCGACCACTATCCGACGTTGCTGGGCAGTAACTCTCTCCTCAGACACAAGCAGGCGGTTGAATGTTTAAATCTTGCATCACTTCTATGAGCGATCGCTGACGCAACCGTGCCAACTCTGCTAGAGACTCAATGCGTTCTGCATCAAGTTGTTCAATTTGATCTGTGAGTTGAATTAGCTCTTCAAGCTCCGCATCGGTTATCGTCAGTGCCTGCCTTTTTGCAATCAGTTCGTTAAACCTGTCCTGAAGCTGATCGTCCAGGCCCTGGTTAATTTTCAAAAGTAATTGAGACTCTGATGATGATAGCTTGGGAGCCTCACGTTGGGCACGAAGCAGCAGTACCTGCGTCACAAATGCCTCAAATTCTTGCTCTTGCATTTGCTCAACGGCTTTCAAGAGTTGCTCTGCTGATACTTGCGCTTCAACTTGAATCACAGGCATAGATATCTCTTTCTTAGTTGGCGATTCTTAACTATACAATAACGTACTTGGAGGGCGTGGAAGTAAATATTCCTCAACATCCTGTGCTGCCTTCGGAGTAAATGCGGGCTTTACTTTTGCCTACAGTCAGTGCGACAAATACTACTGCTTATTTTAATATTAATCACGGGCGAGAAAAGTTGGATGTCAAGTACAAATATTGCTAAACTATTGAAAATGGAAAATCAAATTGGATTTGTTCTGAAAGTATTTTTGTTCTCGGCTCTTATTTCGTTCTTAATTAAGTACACAGGACCAAGTGTATCTATTCCAGCAACCGCGACGAATGCTCTGATAATAATTTTGTTGCCAACTATAGTCTTGGCGAGTGTTTTACTGTATAGAAAGTTAGCTAAAAGTCTCTAGTACAAGGGGCGTGGAAGTAAAGTTACCCTCCCTTGTGACGCTCGTTCCTCGAAGATCGCGCTCCGCTCGTTCGCATGAAAAGCGTCTCCCCTTGGGAGAAGACAAGGGAGATCGCTGACGCTCGAAGACTCGCTAACACCAGTCGCCGTGAGAGCGGGCTAACCCTCCGGAGAGCGCTGGTTCACCATCCCGAACAGCCAATAACCCTCAAATACAAGCTTTTTGATTTTTAATTCCCTGCTGGCGGTACTAGGCGGAAGTTACGAAAATCAGCTAACCTGCATTAAGAGAAAATAGGTGCTCACCAAGAGCTGGGAGTCAGAGATTGAGTTTAGGTCAATCGATCGGTTTAATTGTCATCATTCTTTCCATGTACATCCTGTGGCAAATTCGGGAAGTACTTTTACTGATGTTTGCTGCAGTTGTCTTAGCCACGACTTTAAATCGTTTGGCTCGACAGTTCCAACGTTTGGGTTTGAAGCGCGGATTAGCCATTATCCTGTCGGTACTCCTGTTTATAGCAGTCATAGTGGGTTTTTTCTGGCTGATTGTTCCGCCTTTTGCCGCTCAGTCTCAAGAACTCACTTATCGCGTTCCCAAAGGGTTAGAGCGCTTGAATGGTTGGCTTGATCAGTTAGAAGCTCGTATCCCTCCTCAGCTTGCTCCCTATGTACCTGATATCAATAGCCTCAGCAAACAAGCACAACCTTTAATCAATCGTGCTGTTGGCACATCTTTTGCCTTTTTCTCCAGTTCCTTAGAAGTTTTCCTCAAGATTCTGCTGGTATTGGTTTTAACGGGGATGTTACTAACTGACCCCCAGAATTATCGTCAGGTATTTATACGCCTGTTTCCCTCTTTTTATCGACGCCGGGTGGATGGAATATTAAATCAATGCGAGCTGTCATTGGAGGGATGGATTACAGGTGCTCTGATTGCAATGGGTTTTGTGGGAACGATGAGTTTAGTCGGTTTGTCAGTTTTGCATGTTCAATCAGCATTGGCTTTAGGGGTTTTGGCGGCATTTATGAACTTGATTCCCAACGTAGGTCCGACAATTAGTGTTATACCAGCAATGGCGATCGCACTTTTGGATGCTCCTTGGAAATCTCTTGCTGTTTTTGCACTTTACTTTGTCATTCAACAAACAGAAGGAAATCTGGTTACGCCAGTTGTCATGGCGCATCAAGTCTCACTCCTCCCAGCTATCTCCTTAATCGCTCAGTTATTTTTCTTCACATTCTTTGGTTTTCTGGGATTACTCTTAGCTCTACCCCTTACTGTTGTAGCTAAGATTTGGTTGCAAGAAGTCTTGATTAAAGATGTTTTGGATCAATGGGATGGTCATTCAAAAACACAGAATGAATTGATTGTCGTCTCGCAAAAGTCACAACCAGAATCTATGGAAAATTCAGCAATTGGTGCGCAGGAAACTACGGATGATGTTGTTGCGAGAAATAATGATTAAGTCAGTTGATATGAGTAAACATAAATT
>JAQYWN010000652.1 GCA_029379265.1 Rhizonema sp. NSF051 | reverse complement strand
GAAAAAAATAATAAATGAAATACATCGGGAGCTTATTAAAAAGCGCTTTTTGTTTAATAACGTGTGTTGGGGTTTTGTTTTATAGTAATAGTGCGATCGCCGCCGAAAAGATTGTTTTCAAGTATGGTATTTTCCATGCATCAGTACCAGTGAGTGAACTAACAACTTTAGCCGAAACTGGAGAAGCTTCATTAAGGCTAAATTTCTTCTTGAGTCAGGCTCATCAAGATCCACAAACACTTCGTAATACCTTGATAAAAGAAGTCACCGTTAGTCCAGTTTTATTAGATCGCGCACTGAATAACCCAATTGGTGAATTATTGCTAGACCAAATTAGTCAGACAATTCATACTCCCTCCAATCAAGCGAACCAACAAGCTTTGCGCTCATCTATAGTTTTATCAGCTAACCAAGACAATAAAGTCTCATTGATTGAAATTCTTCAAAATTATCCAAACCAAGAGGTGGATGTAGAGGGTAAGCGTCTTGCCGACACATACGATCAACTCAGCCTTCTGGCAAAGCGTTTACAAAACCTGCTGCCCATACGCCAATCTTCAAATTAATTAGGAAAAATATAGCGGCATTCTGCGTGAATATCGCTCTAGAGCAAACTTCATGTTATTAGGCAGTTAATGCTACCTATGGTAGCTTTTTGCGTAGTCAAAGCCTTACGAAAGCCAGTCTCCAAGCTGGATTTATTCCCTTTTCCTGCACCCTCGCAGACAAATGTGCAATTACCTTAACCTCTCACTGCCACACCGCCAAACCCACAAAGCGCTAAGTTTTTCAGGCAATGAATATTAAGCTTAAAGGTTATCGACTTATTTTTCACACACCCTAATCTACACATCCACGGCTATGGTTTGTAATGCTTACCCACAGACCCGCACCAAAAAATCTATTTTATCCACCCCGCAAACCCCAAATTTCTATAAATATTTATATAAAAACGTAACGTATCGAATTAAATCAACTTGTTAACAAACTCAACCACTACACACACCTTACCCACTTGTTAACAAACTTTTTGACTCAATTTTAGCCTTAGTGACTTTAAATACGTATATAAAGTAATGATACGAAACATTTCGAGCACAAGACACTATTCGCCGCGAAGAATTAGATGTTGATGCTCTTGGTCGTACTATTGAGCAAAAAACTCGTAGCTTGTCCAAAGACCCTATTTAAGGCACATAGAGTGAAGTCTGGCTCAGGTTCTCTCATGGTCATCGTTTGAGCCAATTGAGTAAGTTAATGCTGCATAGAACGGCTATAGCTTATTCAAGCAATTACTCAAACCTAAAGTCTGCTACTCTTGTTTATGTAACTTATACCAATTTCAAAAGTGTTTGCAACACATGAATCCATCGTCAGGGCGAACTTCCAAATGTTTCTCCTACATGGGTATCTGTCAGATTCTTTTTTCAAACTGGTATTAATTTTTTAGGCAATAAATGTTGTGAATATAATTCAACAGTGTCACCAAATTTTAACGGCTTTTGTCTTGATTTTAGTCCTGACCACAACAGCCGCTTATAGTGGTATTCAAGCTAAACAACCCACCAGTAATCTACCAGTTATTAGTCGCGGCTTAGAGTACGCCCAACTGGAGTTAGGTAACACCGAAGCCGGACAGGATTTTGGTAATTGGGTTGTGCAAACAGCATCTGGACTGCTACAGGGTGCTGATGTGCGTGATAACAGTGGATCGAACGAAGAGCAAGATGCTAATGGCGATCGCCAAGTCCGTCCCGCAAGTGAAGATCCCTATGGCGATCCCGCTGATGCTAAGGGACAGCAAGGCAACATTAGCCCAGCAAGTGAAGACCCCTATGGAGATCCTGCGGATCAAAATGACACAAATTAGGACCTAACCAACGATATGTTGTTTTTGCTCAATTGATGGCTGCTCTGTTCTGAGTGGCTGAATTTTCTTTTTGGAGATTCTGTATTTCGACTGTGAACTACCCATACTATATCCGCCACTCAGGATTAGTGTGGGTAGTGAGAGCGCCACTTGGCACGGTGTGCGGGGTCGGTTTCCCTTGCCAGTAAGAGTGCGTTCCGTTCCCCCGTTGAGCCACAAACACAGACCACCCATCGGGTAAACTTTCCACAAGGAAGTTCATCTACTGTTATCACATGTTCGGTGCAGCGGAGTATAGTTTTGTATATAAGCGGGTAGGGTAATTCCCTGCTGTAAACGCGGATCTGCGATCGGCGCAGCAGCAACCACTTCGAGCGGAAGAACACCAGCCCACACTTCTTTACTGTAGTCTGCCTCGTCATCAAGTGGCGGACCAGTCCGTACCTTGGCTGATGCCTCCGTCAATGGTAGGGAAAGTACCAAGGTTCCCTGAAGCTCCTGAGGACTAGGTGGACGTACCTCTGCCCACCGCCCTGGAATTACATGTTCGGTAAAGGCTTCGAGTGCTTCTAGCTTCTGCTCAGTACTCTCCACAATCGTCGCTGTCCCGAATATCACTACAGACCTGTAGTTCATTGAGTGATGAAACGCAGACCGTGCCAGCACCAACCCATCGAGTAGGGTGACTGTGATGCAGACTTCAATACTATTGGAGAGTGATCTTAGCATCCGGCTGGCAGGCGAGCCATGAATGTAAAGTTTGTCTCCCACTCTACTGTAGGCAGTGGGAATGACAAAAGGCTGACCTTCTACGGCAAAGCCAACATGGCACACCAGCCCTTCATCCAAAATCTGATAAATAACCTGAAGTTCATAATTTCCACGTTGGGGAAGTCGCCGGATTTTGCTGCGCATACTAGGCAAAGATTCCGCACTAATTCCATCTTCTTGTTTGCTCATAAGTTCTCCTTTTGATCGCGACACGAAACGATTCAATACCTTCCAAATCGCATGTGTACAGGTGACACAATTCTCACGAATGCTGGTAGGTAGCACTAACTACCTAAATCCTGTCGTCAACAACACATTTAAAGCATAATCATCAAAGTGGTGTTATACAAGAACCACTTTTGGTTTTTAGTACCAGTCCACTTAGCTTTAATTATTGAGAGTAGGGGTGAGAAACTGTGTATGGATTTAGCAATAACTCTCGACAGCAATGCCGATATGCCTTTACATCGACAGTTATATGAAGAACTACGTCGAGCGATCTTAAGCGGGCGGTTGCTGCCTTCTGAGCGTATTCCTTCAACTAGAGCGCTCTCAATATCTTTAGGGATTTCTCGTAGTACTGTCACTACTAGCTATGAACAACTCCTTAGTGAAGGATACCTTCAGACCGTTGTGAGTTCTGGCACGTTTGTCTCCGCTCAACTTCCTGACGAGATGCTACTCTCAACGGGAGTTCAAGAAGCCCAGAAGATTGCCCGTCCGCTAATTAAGCTTTCTCAGTATGCTGCCGATTTGATTGAAACAGATGTGTCTAAAACTACAGAACTTGATGCTGCTATTAGCTTTCGCTACGGGCGATCAGCTTTTGAGCAATTTCCGATGAAGCTTTGGCGCAAGCTACTGTCTCGTCACTGTCGCTCTAACCTTGATTGGCTAGACTATGCAACAAATCCTTTGGGACATAAACCCCTAAGAGAGGCGATCGCCCGCTACCTTTCGCGTTTCCGTGCCATACAGTGTGAACCCGATCAAGTGATGATCACCAATGGCACTCAACAAGCCCTCTATCTAATAATGCGCCTGTTGGTCAATCCTGGGGAAGCGATCGCCCTGGAAGATCCGGGCTATCTAAGCGCACGGCGAATCTTCCTTTCACAAGGAGCTAAACTCTTGCCTGTAGCCGTGGACTCAGAAGGCTTGGTTGTCAAGGAGCTAGCAAACTATTCAACACAAAGCATTCGATTGGTATACGTAACTCCCTCTCATCAGTTTCCTACCGGGGCGATACTGTCTGTCCCGCGACGATTGGAGTTACTAGCTTGGGCACAGCACACGGGGGCACTGATTATTGAAGATGACTATGACAGTGAGTATCGCTATGGCTCTCGACCGATTCCGGCACTGCAAGGGTTGGATCAAGGTAACTCAGTGCTATACATCGGTACTTTCTCAAAGGTACTGTTTCCTTCCCTACGGATTGGTTATCTAGTACTGCCAAAGAGTTTAGTATCAGTGTTTACCTGCGCCAAGTGGATGACTGATCGACAGTTACCTTTGTTGGATCAGTATGTCTTGGCAGATTTTATTCAGGAAGGACATTTAGAACATCATATTAGGAAGATGCGATCGCACTATGACCAGTCTCGTCAAGTGTTAGTGCAAGCTTTAAACGCTCACTTTGGAGAGCGAGCAACTATTTTAGGCGATCAGGCGGGAATTCATTTGATGGTGCGACTGCACACGCACATTAGTGATGAGGAGATTATTCAACGTGCCGCCCAGGTTGATGTGGGGATGATATCTGCCCAACCCTACTATCTCAAAGCTTTTCGCACAGGTGAGTTTATCTTTGGCTACTCTGAACTTACACCGCAACAACTTCAAGAGGGCGTTCGTAGATTGGCTTTAGTTCTAAAGGACTCAGGTAATATCATGTCCGTTTGATTACTCCTAATTTACCTAGACACTGCACCCCACCCCCTATCTCTCTGTGCTCGCGTTCTCGCTCTTTGGGGGTGGGTTTCTTTAATTATGGGTGATAAGGGCGGAGATGAGTGAACACCATTAATTTATCTACCGCCAACCCATGTCGAGACGCGCTGCTTTGTAGCGTCAAGACAAAGCAGACAATTTTTACTGATTAGCTACTTGTCTTTGCCGTTCATTAAATAGGTAATCTACCACCGAACATAACGTCTACGGCCAACGGACGGTTTGGGAGTGGGATAGCTATATCTGCAAATATAGAGAATTAGCTTGAAAAATCAGTTTACCTATTATTACAAAAATAGGATAAGAAATCATTTCAAAATATATCTCCGATA